>CAKZKZ010000400.1 GCA_937124495.1 uncultured Dokdonia sp.
CAAAATCTCCTTTAGAAAATAACACATGTGCATTATGGAAATCATTAGTTTTTAAAATATCAAATGATTCTTTGTCTACACTACAGATAGGGCAGACTTCTATAATTTCTTTCTTAAAATTTTCTTTGTATTGATTTTGTTGACAACGTACTTGATAGATTGAAAAAATAGAAATAAATAGATACGTATAATATGAATTAAAAGATATTTTTAAACGAGTCAACATCAAGTACACTGTTTTACATATGATTTGTGAAAAATATATAAAATGATTCTTACATACATCAATGATCAAAATGACAAATACATGTTTCTGTAAATCATTTTTTTAATAAAGGAGATTTTATTTTAATCATTCACAAGGATCTGAACTTGTCGTTACCGTACCTCTAGGAGTTCTAGGTTTTACAGGTCCTTGTCCACCAAATTTGTACTTTACCCTTATGCCATTCTCTTCTTTAGTACCACTTGGGGTGTATTGTACAGTAATAGACCAGAGTTTATGTGGTGCATTTTCAGGCCTTATCACCATTTTCCAACGTAAATAAATAGTCCGCATGCTAAGACCCCCAAATGGCGTTTTAATTTCTTTTTTACCATCAGAAAGATCTATTTCAAAAGTGTCTTCTACGTCACAAGGAATAAATGCAATGATCCTAACGGTATATTTATGAGTATTTATTCCTTCATTTTTTATAAATATAGCATACGGTTCTTGATCGTCGTAACCATCTACTTTTTCTAAAATAGGTTTTTTTGTTATATGGGGAATCATAGGAGTCATTGGTGGTTTTTTAGTGATACTGATATTAAGAACGATATGTATTCCTATAGCGCCAGATCATAGCATTCCGTCATTAAAAATACTAAATTGATTAGTAGGGTGTTATGTTTTTTATTGATATAATCTGATACAGCGACTTCTTATATATCTGTGTAGATCACTACAGTTACCATTTTTACACTTCCACCAAACCTTATACGATTATACTTTATGGATGTGTTCGCTTTCGCGAAAGCGGACTTCTTCCATTCATAAGTACCTCTTTACCACTCATGTGAAAGAATCTTCCTTTCGTGTAATCTATTGAAAATAAGGCGGTAATAATCTAAATCTTTGCTTCAGAAATCAAATAGAAAAGCAATTAAATAGCACGTGTTATGAAGTATACAGGAGAACAAATTAAGGTGGTTTTAGATGAAAAGTCTTATCGTTTTTTTGATAAAAACAAACCCTATAACCTCAATATTATAGGAGTGCGAAGTAACAATGAGATTGCAAATTCTTTTGATGACTGGCTCTATCTCATCTACCGAGATGAAGCATTAGCACTAAAAATATATGAATTCCCCGTGACTACTGATCCAGGAGCCTATTGGCTTAGAAATCCCCTAAACGTAAACGGAACCGCCATACTCGTTCCTGGACAGTATACAGGCTCACATCATATAGGATTACATCAAGGAAAGTATGAAGCCTTACGCCAAAAAGGACCTTTAAAAGTTTGGCGTGATAATAATAAAGACACACAAATAGATAAAGGAGGGAAGGTCTATGAAGGCATTTTTGGAATAAATATCCATAGGAGTAATGCCCATAGTGCCTCTACGATCGTAGAAAAATGGTCGGCGGGTTGTCAAGTATTTAAAAATGTAAAAGACTTTAACCTCTTCATGGAGATTTGTCGTAGATCCTCAAAGATATACGGAAACTCATTTACCTACACCCTTCTAGAAGAGTCAGATTTTTAATAATAACTAAAATTATGTAAACAATGGAAATTGCAAATCAATTCAAAGGATTGCCGATGGAAAGTCTCATAGGTGGGCCCTTAAAAGCAGCTTGTGATGCCAATCAACAAATGGCAAGAGCTACCTCAAATTTTATTACCGAAGTTGGGTTTATTCCCGTAGTAGATGATGAAGGAAAAGTAACACCAGGCGCACCTCGTATGGTCGACTTTTCTTTTGAACGCCCCGGCATAGACAAAGAAGGAGCTCCTACCATAGAGATGGTAAAATTAAAAGTGCCCATCCTCGCTGTAGTTCCTATCCCTAATCTTCAAGTAAATACTGTAGATGTCACTTTTGACATGGAGGTGAAAAACTCGACAAGTGCTACAGAAAAAGTAGGAACAGAAGCAAGTCTTGAGGTTGGCGCTAGCGCGGGATATGGCCCTTTCTCAGCATCTATAAAAATAAGCGGATCTGTATCTGCTTCTAAAGAGAATACAAGAACCAGTGATGCTTCTGCAAAATATCATGTGGCAATCAATGCTCAGAACTTTGGAATTCCTGAAGGCTTATCTAGAGTACTAGATATGATGAATCAAGCAGCGGCTCCAAGACGTATCGAACAATACAAGCCTAATGAGTTAGGAGAAATCAACAGAGATGAAAAAGGAAACCCTACAGAAACTCCCGTATTACTTGATAATGCAGACGCTGTAACAGGTGAGAGTGCAGTTTAATTTTTAAAACGATTTAGAGATGTTTAATAACCCAATGAAAGCGCCGCCCAAACAGTATGCGCTAGATCAAATCCGATTTATTAAAAAGATAGCTGTTGGAACTATCAATCCTCAAGTCCCCTTTTCAGAGCAAGAACACGATAATCAAACCGAATTATTGAATCGTTGCCTGAATGATTACCCAAGAGGAAAAATAATAGGAAGAGATGTATCCATCGCGGCGTTTCAATTGGGCAAACATCAAATGAATATGCAAAAAACAACATACCATATAGGGTTTGAAAGAAAACCTCATTGGATACAATAACTACTAAAATAATCATCATTATGGCACAGCAACGATTTGACCATCTTTTACAAGCGATTCATAGCGCAGCTTTAAAAGCTCAGGAGTTAACAGAAGAGCAACACATCCATCAATTGGGAAAATATTTTGACGATGAAGGGCTTCCTATCATTCAAGAAATACAAGTGCCTTCTTTAGACCCTGATGATGATCCAGGCAATATGGTCACACTTAGAGTACCATTAATGAGTTTACTACCCCCTTCTGCGATTAACATCAAAGAGCTCAAAGTAGACTTTGAAGTTGGACTTGGGAAAATCAAAATTACCGATGAAGATCAAGCCAAAGAAGGAATGCAAGCTTCCCTAGATATAGACATGGGAGGAAGCGGAGGTATGTTTGGTAAAAACCAATCTAAAGCAAAAGTTGAAATTACTTTTGAAGCAGGAGACCCTTCAGAATCGTTTTTACGCATCAATGATTATTTAGTAAAAAGTGTAGTGTAAGTGAGTATGAAAACTTAGTTGAACACATGGAAAACCCATAGAGTTATTCTAATAGACACATAGCCATGATCATACATAAGTAATCACAATTCATTAAAGACAATCTATGTAAGATAGATTGTTGCTACAAAAGAACAGGCAAGCCGAAAACTGTATAGAGTAGGTATTTAGATGAAGATAATAAGAATATTAACTTTTAAATTTTATAAAAATGAAAGATACATTTCAAATAATGTTAACGTTTGACAATGCTGTAAAACCTTCTGATAACGTATTCGAAAGATTCGTAGCATTTGATGTAAACGATTTAAACGAAGCTGTAAAGGATTTTAATGAATCAATTCAGTATAAATACCTAGTAATATCTGCACATGGTTGTGATGATTTAATAGGAACAAAAGGAGATGATTTTGATGTCTCTCCAAAAAAACTCTCTACGTATTTACGTAAAATAACAAAAGGGTATACCCTCATATTAGATGCTTGTGGAGAAAATGATTTTCCTTATGGAAAGCAGATGAGCAAAGAATTAAAAGGAACTAATTGCATCTCTATTTGGGCCGCAGCTACTTGTTATTCAGGTGATTTTAAGAAGAATGTAAACAACGGAACACTTAAAGAAATCTTTAAAAAGTAGTAGGGAGTAATCAGTTTAAAAGGGATCTAATGATTTATAGATCCCTTTTAATGCTTAAATGTATAATAAAAGATCAAAAAATGACTGACTTTATTTTCAAACACGGAATTTATTTTATTCTTATACTAGTTGTCATTTTTTTAATCGTAGGATATTTTTCAGTCTATCGTTTAAAAACAGAAAAGGATAGAAAAATAGAATTAATTATACAGATCCTAGCCGCAGTATCTGTTGTTTTGGTTGCTTATAATTTGATATTATCCACGCAGTCTAACAAGCGTATTGAAGAGAATAGAAATGCCGATATCACCTTGAGAAATATCCAGCGTAACTGGCTTTCACCCCAAATTGAACTATCTAGATTATATCCAGAAAGTTATTTCTTATATAAATCGATGACTCCAGATTCTGATTATTGTGGATTTGAACCTGAAGTATATGATCCTGCAAAAAGAAAACAAATTGAAATAGCCTATTCTTTTAGAGTATTTCAAGCTATGGAAGATTTTCTTACGATAGGGTCTCATGACCTTACCGGAAAATATGTTTGGATTAATAATTTTTTAATGTGGATGCAATCGCCCATTCTTAGGGAGCATTGGGAAGTGATCTCTTTTAATTTTTCTTTAGACACTCGAGAGATCATTGAACGATTAAATATGGAAAGTGATGCTCTTATAGAAAAAAGAAAATGTCACGGATTTATTACCCTTAGAGATTATGACGCGGTATCCAAAAAGTTTTACGTCTATTTTAGAATACCATAAATCTAGCACTATCATTTCTATCATATATAGTATAAAGACAGCTGATAGATCTAATCATACAATGAAATTATGAATATCCTTGATAAAATAAAAGATCGTAGGGTGTATGTATATGATACAACAGACGACCAGAAAATAGATAATGACTTTTTATCAGAAGCGCCTATCGATAGCTATTATCAAGAAGAAAAGGCACCTTTAGAAACTATGACTACTGATAAAGAAATACTATTACATCATGAAGAGAAGACTATGGTGACTGTAAACATAACATCATTATCACGTAAGACAAGTATAGAAATAGAAGCGATGGTTTCTTATATTTTGAATAAAGGGAAAGAGATTCCTGTCTCTGTTTGTGAATTAGTATCTAGTCATGAGATAAAAGATCTCGTACAAGCACATAATGCATTATCAAAAATTATAGCCCCTTCCAACCCAGAAACCATTTCCTATGTTAGTGGGAGTATAGAGGCTAAGAAAAAAGTATACCTCTTTAGTCACATCCCTTTAGTACGCAACTTTATAATCATTGCGATTATCTCTATAGCATCATTAGTTATAAGTGGTCTTTCAGTAGAGGTTAATACAGAAACACTTTCTAAAGGGATTTTAAATAACTCAGGACTTCCGTTATTAAAAAACTTAATCTTTCTATGCTCAGGAGCAGCCATAGGGACGGTTTTTTTCTTACTCTCCAAACTCACAAAAGAAGTAAAAGAGGCAACCCTTTCCAGAGATGATACCACCTATTATTGGGCAATGCTCATTATGGGAATGCTGAGCGGATTAATCC
>CAKZKZ010000401.1 GCA_937124495.1 uncultured Dokdonia sp.
TTTAACTCAGGTGGAACACCGAGTCCTTCAGATTTTGATGGATATGGCACAAGCTTGCCAAGATGCTATACGTTTAGAGCCTATTGGATTTCTTTCGGTATCCTTCTTTTGATGGCAGCTATTTTATTTTATAGACGCGGTACAGGGGTGAATGTAAAGAGTCGTTTTGCTTTCGCGAAAGCGAGATTAAACACACCTATTATTGCTATAGCTGCTATAAGTCTTGTTGTGTTTTTAGGTATAGGGAGTTATTCTTGGTACATCAATAATGTAGAAAACGAACGTCTCACAGGGAAAGAGCGTGAAGAACTACGCGTAAACGCCGAACGTGAGTTAGGAAAATTTGCAGGAATACCTCAACCAAGGCTTATTGCTGTAAATACCTTTATGGATATGTATCCAGAGGATCGTAATTTTAAAGCAGGCGCTACCTTTACAATGGTCAATCAAGATAGTGTGGCTATAGATACATTGCACGTCAACTTGAGAGAGTATCCTACAGAAATCACGCTAGATAGACCTGCAAAAATTGTGTATGATAATGAGGATTATGATTACAGAATGTATCAATTTGAAAAACCAATGCTTCCTGGTGATACGTTAGTTTTTAAGTTTACAACAGAGAATAAACCGAATATATTTTTAGACGATAATTCACCTATAGCAACTAATGGAACTTTTGTGAATTCAGGAATATTCCCTTCAGTTGGCTACAATGACGGTTTTGAGATTAGAAATACGGAAATAAGAGAAAAGTATGATTTAGCCCCTAAAGACAGACTTCCAGATCCAGATACACCTGGCGCTAGAGATAGTAATTATATAGGAGGTTATAGTGACTGGATTGATTTTGAGGCTACATTGAGTACATCTCCAGATCAGATTGCAATTGCTCCAGGATATCTTATTAAAGAATGGGAAAAAGATGGCCGCAAATACTTCCAGTATAAGATGGACTCAAAGATGTTGAATTTTTACTCTTTCTTAAGTGGGAAATATGAGGTGATGCGAGAAACCCACAAAGGGATTAATCTTGAAATTTATCATCACCCAGATCATACCTATAACTTGGATCGTATGATGAAAGGGATGAAAGAAGGTCTTGATTACTTTAATGCGAGTTATACGCCTTACCAACATAGACAGGTGCGTATTATAGAATTTCCAAAACAGAACGGAAGTTTTGCTCAGGCATTTGCCAATACGATTCCTTTTAGTGAAGGGGTAGGTTTTATAGCAGATGTAGATGATGAAGATCAAGATGCGGTAGATTACCCGCTTGCAATTACGGCACATGAACTTGGACACCAGTGGTGGGCACATCAAGTCATAGGAGCAAAAGCAAAAGGAGCCACACTTCTTTCTGAAAGCATGTCTGAGTATAGTTCGTTAAAAGTACTTGAGAAAGTATATGGGAAAAATCAAATGCGTCGATTTTTAAAGGATGCAATGAATGGATACTTGACTGGAAGAACGACAGAAAGAATCAAAGAACAACCTTTGATGTATAATGAAAATCAGCAGTATATTCATTATCAAAAAGGTTCTCTGGTGCTGTATGCGATAAGCGACTATATAGGGGAGGAAAAATTTAATGGTGTAGCAAAAGATTTTGCAGAGAAATATCAATTTAAAGGAAGCCCATACCCTGTGGCAACAGAGTTTGTAGAAGATCTTAAGAAAGTGACTCCAGATTCTTTACAGTACTTGATTACAGATATGTTTGAAACTATTACGTTGTATGATAATAAGGTAGAAGATGCCACGTATACTGAGTTACCTGATGGAACATATGCGGTAAACGTAAAAGCATTGGTAAGTAAGTACAGATCTTATGAAAAAGGGAAGAAAGATTACAAGTCTATTCAAGGAGATAGCTTGACGTATACACCAGAAGGAAAAGAAGATGCTATTGTGTCAATGCCTCTTGCTGACTATATTGAGGTAGGAGTGTTTGGAGAGGAAGACGAAGAAACGGGTAATGAACATGTATTATATCTTAAGAAACTAAAGGTAAGCGACATTAATAATAGCTTTGATATCATTGTAGATGAAAAACCTGTAGAAGCAGGAGTCGATCCATTTAATAAATTGATTGATCGTCGAGGTACTGACAATAGAAAGAAAGTGACAGAAAATGCCTCTTCTTCTGAAGAAGAGACCGAGTAATTTTTATCAAAAATATAGGATAAGATAGCATATTATTGAATGAAACATCCTAACGGTATAGGTTAGGATGTTTTTTTGTGCGCTTTAACGCTACGCTCTCCCTTTGGTCGTGAATCTCACAAGTACGCTTTCGCGAAAGCGTACTCAGAAGAGTTCTCTACTCAAGAATTAATGTCGTGTCCCCAGATACCAAATTGATGTGACAACAGTCAGTTGCGATCATATAATTACTACGAATCACTTCTTCATTATCAATAAAACCTCTAAACTGAATTTCTGCTTCCTGATTTTGTTCAAAAATACCATCTGCAGTTACAGGATAAGATCCATCTTGTTGTGCCATTTGAAATGCTGAATTAGAAAGATTAATAGTTATATCTTCTCCGTTTTCTACCTGTATAACTTGATAAGAAGTTAAAGCAACAGGTGCTTGATTTTGATCTTTTATAGTTACAATAATAGATACAAATTCCTCAGTACAACCAATATTTGAGCAATTTGAAACACTAGTATCATCATCACTATTACAGGAAAGCATACTTAGAAGTACAAAAAATATCCATAATTTATTTAAATTCTTCATCATATATTGTTTTCTAAAAGATGTAAAAACAAGACTTTGGTTGCGTGATGCGATGTTAAACTTTAAAATAAAAGGATGCATACTTTTATGAATTCTTTAGCAATTTCGTTGGCGGTTGTATACCATAAATTAGATCTCTAAGGCATTTGCTTTATGAATAGGAATGTTTTTTTGCTCTCTCTATGGTCGTGAATCTCATAAGCTCGCTTTCGCACTTCGACTCCGCTCAGTATAAACTTCTTCGTCACTATGCTCTCAGAAACGTTATCTAGGCAAAAATGTATGTTGTGGTTCCAATTTATTCATAGATGTTGACATGTCATAGAATCACCGTTCATCCGCTTTAAAAGCACCACGCATGTGTAGTATCCATTGAGATTCATCTAGTGGCGAAACCCCTTTGTAACTTCTGACTTTGTCATCAGTAGTGATCGTTTTTTTATAACCATCTAACGTTAGTTTAAGACGCCCTTTTCCAGAGGTTGTCGTATTAAACTTTATAGAATACTCCATGGCAGCAGCTACAGAAACTTTTCCTTTTAAGGTAAAAAAGTTATTTTCGAAAACAGGAGGGTCTATCTGAGCATTCATTTGGTTTAAATCACTAGAAATAGGGCCTAATACATCTTGATTGGCTTTGATTTCAAAAGCATACATGGGTTCTAAAAGATCTGTCCCCGCATTCTCTAATCCTCTAAGTATTCCCATGGGTGTAGCTAATAAAAAATCTCCTGGGTTTGAATGAACGGTATGTTCAGAGCCTTCTATAAGTGTAATGGATAGATCGGTAACCTCATACCCATGAATCCCTTGTTTTAGAGACCAGGGAATGGCTCGTTTAACTTCGTTCAGATATTTATTGCTAATGTCACTCGTACGTACGTTGGAAGTAAATGAAACGCCACTGCCTAATGGTCCTGGCTCTATCAAAAATGTCATAATGGCCCAGCATGGTTTTGGCATCCAGTAACGCACGTATCCTTCGGCTGAGGTAGAAGGTGTTTCTTTATAAATCACTTTAGGCTTTTGGAATTCTGCTTCAATCGCCCATCTTTGGATTAAATTTTCTTTCAAAACCTCTGTTTGGATAGGCCCTAAAATTTTTAAATGGAATTCTTTTTCTTCCTTAAACCATTTAAAGTCTAGTATTGGGTCTTCAGTATTGAGGATATCTAAGGCTTCTCCTAGTTTTTGATAGTCTTTTTCATTCTTTGCAATCACTTGTACACCAAGTACAGCTTTACTAATTTTCGAATATGGATCATGGAGGTCTTCAGAACCCAGAATATCTCCAGAAAGTATATGATCAGAAGTAGTGATAACGCCTATTTCTCCATGTTGCAATTCAGAAACTTGGGCTAAATCTCCTAGGTGTGGTTTAAATATCTGATTAATTTTAATGTCTTTATCCAGTTGCTGAGATCGAATGACATCTTTGCTTTTTAATATGTTTCCGTACGATTTTATGTAGGCTAACCTTCCTTTTTTTTCATGAAACGTAATTTTAAAAACTTTAGCCGCTGCCGTTGAGAAATCTTTTTTTGATGGAGGTATTAATGTAGAAATACTATTTAATAATTCTTCTATGCCTATGCCTAATTTAGCACTACCGAAGAGTGAGCCATAAAGCACCCCGTCTTTTATATGTTGTTTCCCTTTTTCTAAAATTTGTTGTAAATCTGAGGTCTCACCTTCAAGATACTGTGCGAGAAAATCTTCATCACATTCTGCTAGGTTCTCCATAGAGGTATCAAGGATTGTTGCGTCCGTATGATTCTTACAATTTGTAAACGATATTAATTTGGGTGTATCTGGGTCAGATAAATCTGGATAGTTCAAAGCAAAAAGTGGAACGCCTACCTCTTTTTGAAAATCTAAAAAAACCTGTTCTATAGCTACACCATCCCTGTCTATTTTATTAAAGAAAATGATGACAGGTAGTTTTCGTTCTACCAAGCTTTCCCATAGATTAAGCGTATGGGCTTGAACGCCCTCTTTTGCAGAAACGACGAGTATGACACCATCTAATATCGAAAGAGATCGATCAACCTCAGCAGAAAAATCAACATGGCCTGGAGTGTCTACTAACTGAAATGTAGTGCTCCCCCAAGAGAAATTAACAGAGGATGCTTTGATAGAAATTCCTCTATTTTTTTCCATGGCTAAACCATCTGTAATAGCAGAGCCTTTATCAACACTACCCAGCGTTTTAGTGGCTCCTGAATGATGCAATAGAGATTCAGTAATCGAGGTCTTTCCTGCATCTACATGGGCTAAAATCCCTATGGTTATAACTGTTTTATCTGGCATACATTTGGCGGACTTTGTTTTATACTCTAAGTCCCGTATTAATTATAGTTTTTGTTAGGTATTTTATTTCTCAGACAGCGTTGTTGTAAAATCGACATCATATTTTTTACTTAGCATATAATTCAAAACGCCATCTTTTTGTAGCGAATCTAATCTTTTGAATTTACTAATTGGAGAATCATCTGTAATTCTCATTATTTGATGTCCATATTTTTCTATACGATCATTATAAAAGACTAAAGTACTATACATAGATAGCGGTTTCACCTTTCCGAAAAAAAAGAATGTAGGTTTTGTGTTTTTCCTGTGTAAATGGACAGATAGATCATACATGAAACGTTCAATCCAACTAATTTCTAAGACAAGAGTCCCCTCAGAACAATCCCTTTCTGCTTTTAAATAGTAGGATGTGTCAGCGTATTTCCGTTGATTTTCTTTAATTATTCTCCAATTCATAATTATGTCTAACATCACGGTTTTAGTTAGGGTATTTTTTTATACGCTTTCGCGAAAGCGTATATAGAAAGGATCGCCTTGGTAAAAATGATAGATTCATAAAACGATTTGCAGTATTGACAATGAGACTCAGTTTTCTGTTTTCTCAACCGAGCTTGCGTGATCTTTAATAATATACCATTGGTGATCTATCTTTTCTAACGTATAGTTCACAATTAATCTATTAAAATAAGGTTTTCCATTTCTTTCAGGCTCTTGATATAAAAATTCTGTCGTGGCAACGCCTATTTTATTGCCAATATCAGTACTTACTATTTTTGTGTTCACCGTCCAGTTAGGCACTGCAAACCATTCTTCGTGAAACTTCATAAATCCATCAACAGTGTAGACGGTCTCAGAGTTTGGTTGAATTAACTCCATATTCCCTTTAGGTGACATCGTTGATTTTAATGTGGCATAATCTTTATCAGAAACTGCTTTTAAATGTTTTTCAAGTACCGCATGAAACAACGCTTCATTTTGTTCTTTCGAAATTTTTGGATCTTGATTAGATGGCGCTTTTTCTTCACAAGAAGTCGCCAAGAAAAATAGGAGGCTCACTACGAATAAGGTATAATATGATACTTTTTTCATGGTTGGTTATTTTTGAGAATAGTTATCGACTTTAAATATATAATAGGCCGAGCAAAAAAAGCAATTATTTTTGGTTCAACATTACCTTAAATTTTAAAATCTAACAACTTTATAAATATGCATAGTCTTTCGTTTAGGGTTTTGTTATATTCTATTCCTTCAATCAGTGTGTAGTGTGTTCTCGTTTTGTTTATTTTGAATTTGTGCAATAATTATCCTGTTATTTACTTGTGACTTCTTAGAAATACTTTTTATATATTAATTCGGACATTAATATATGAGATGATATGTAATAATCTTAATTAAGACATAATAATATTAATTCGGACATTAATATATGAGATGATATGTAATAA
>CAKZKZ010000402.1 GCA_937124495.1 uncultured Dokdonia sp.
GGCATTTCTTGATTATGTTCTCCACGAAGGATGGCCAGTATTGTTTCAAGTGTTCGTCCTTTGTCGTGGCCCCTTAACTGCTTAACATTTTCTAAAAGGAATTATAATTAGTTGCCATACTAGGTATAGATTAGGTATTTTTGCACTGTTAAAAGAGTTCGTTTTTTAACATTTAAAACATGCATTTAAACTGAATTCATCTTTTAGTTTACATGTCAAAACCACATTCACATTGAATTATCTTTCTGTAGAAAACATATCAAAATCATTTGGAGAACATCCTTTATTTAAAGACATCTCTTTTGGTATCAATAAAGATCAAAAAATAGGATTTGTAGCAAAGAATGGAACTGGAAAAACGTCCATGTTACAGATTATAGCAGGTCTAGAAGACACGGATAGTGGTCAAGTAGTTTCTCGTAAAGGCATTACCATTTCCTATTTACCACAAGAGCCTAATCTATCTCCTACACTTACTGTAGAAGAAACCATATTTACTGGAGATAATCAAATAATTAAAACAATTTCAGCATACGAAAAAGCGTTGCTACATCCAGAAGACGAAGACGCCTACCAGAAGGCATTTGAAGATATGGATGCGATGCAAGCTTGGGATTTTGAAACCCAATACAAGCAAATATTATCAAAGCTAAAACTGCACGATCTAGATAGAAAAGTAGCGCTCCTAAGTGGTGGACAGAAAAAACGTCTTGCCCTTGCATCGTTGCTTCTTAGCAAACCAGATTTAGTGATTCTTGACGAGCCTACGAATCACCTAGATCTTGAAATGATCGAATGGCTAGAAGAGTATTTTAAAAAAGAAAATCTGACCATTTTTATGGTTACGCATGATCGCTATTTTTTAGAAAACGTATGTAATGAGATCATAGAACTTGATCAAGGGAAATTGCATAGCTATAGAGGAAATTACGCATACTATCTTGAAAATAAAGAGCTACGTATGGCAACGGAATCTATGGAGTTATCAAAAGCAAAATTACTCTATAAGAAAGAACTCGAATGGATGCGTCGCCAACCTAAAGCACGTACGACAAAATCAAAATCACGTATTGATGATTTTCATAAAATCAAAGAAAAAGCGAGTCAGCGACGAAATGATCACGAAGTACAGCTAGAAATCAACATGGAACGTTTAGGAAGTAAAATTCTTGAATTCCATAAAGTAAGTAAAGCCTTTGGAGATTTAAAAATACTCAATCAGTTTGAATATGTTTTCAAAACTGGAGAGCGTATTGGTGTTATAGGAAAAAATGGAACAGGTAAATCCACCTTCCTCAATGTGATGACAGGCGCTTTACCTCCTGATGCTGGTAAAGTAATTGTAGGTGACACTGTCAAGTTTGGGTATTACACTCAAAAAGGAATCGACATCAAACCAGGACAAAAAGTCATTGATGTTATCAAAGAATTTGGAGATTTCATCCCTCTTAAAAAAGGACGGATCATCTCAGCAGGACAACTACTAGAACGTTTTCTTTTTGATCCCAAAAAGCAATATGATTTTGTAGAAAAATTAAGTGGTGGTGAGCGTAGACGTTTATATTTATGTACTGTCTTTATACAGAATCCTAATTTCCTGATTCTTGATGAGCCGACAAATGATCTTGATGTTGTTACTTTAAATGTTCTTGAGAATTTCTTACTTGATTTCCCAGGCTGTTTAGTTGTTGTTTCTCACGATCGTTATTTCATGGATAAAATTGTAGATCACCTTTTTGTATTTAAAGGAGATGCTATTATTGATGGTTTCCCAGGAAATTATTCTGACTATCGCACCTATGAAGGAAATGTGAGTTTCAATCACACAGATACAGCCACTAAAGTTGCGAATCAAAAAGTACTAGCGAATGCTACAGAAACTCCATCATCAAGCACTAAATCATGGAAAGAAAAGGAACATACAGGAAAACTATCGTATAATGAGCAAAAAGAACACGCCAAATTAGAACGTGAAATTGCGCAACTAGAGCGAGATAAAACTAAAAAAGAAGCAGAATTTTTAAACCCTGATTTAACACAAGATCAAATCACAGAAGCATCGACTGCTTTAGAAAAAATAATAAAAACCCTCGAAGCAAAAGAGGAACGCTGGTTTGAACTTTCTTCAAAAATGGAAGGTTAATGATTATCGATTGGAGATTTTTGATTTAAAATTTGCTGAGTGAAAGTTACAAGAAGTTTGAAGCGGGAAGCTGGACGTTTTTTGGTTTTGAAATTTAACGATTAACTATTTGTGATATTGATACTA
Source organism: uncultured Dokdonia sp. (assembly GCA_937124495.1). Classification (GTDB taxonomy): domain Bacteria; phylum Bacteroidota; class Bacteroidia; order Flavobacteriales; family Flavobacteriaceae; genus Dokdonia. The sequence goes on from CAKZKZ010000402.1 coordinate 2,270, forward strand.
TACTTTAAAACTTTTACCTAAACATTGTTTCACCAAATAATCACCTATATAAAATGGTTCCCAAAAACATTCCATCTCCATGGAATACACTCTCCTTTTGTTTTTTCATTTCAAAAAAAGTGTCTTAAAAACAAATCCAAAAAAGATTCAGATCAAATAGTACGTGCTTACCGAGAAGCACTTTTACAAAACGACCAAACCATTTCGGTAACAGATTTTGGAGCTGGCTCAAGAGTATTTTCTTCCAATGAAAGAAAAGTAAAAGATATTGCTCGCTATGCAGGAGCTTCTTTAAAACGCATGCAAAGCATACAAAGAATCGTTCAGTACTTCAAACCTAAAAATATACTAGAAATAGGTACTTCTTTAGGAATGGGCACCATTGCCTTTGCTTCTAGTGCTGACGCACAAGTGATAAGTTTAGAAGGATGCCCAGAAACAGCTGCTATTGCAAAAAAACAACTACATGACTTTCATGTTTCTAATGTAGACATCATCGTCGGAGAGTTTAGCGAAAGCATAAAGGAACTCCCTAAAAAGAAATACGACCTCATCTACTTTGATGGAAATCATTCTAAAGAAGCGACATTACAATATGCACAAGATTTAGTATCCACTATAACGAATGAAACAATATGGATCTTTGACGATATTCATTGGTCTTCAGAAATGACAGAAGCATGGAGAATGATACAAGAAATTCCAGAAGTGACAGCCACCATAGACTCCTTCTGGCTAGGATGTGTCTTTTTTAGAAAAGAGCAAAACAAAGAGCATTTCTATGTAAGTATCTAATAAAAAATGATGAAGGTGGCTGTTATTTTCAAAAGGATACCTTTAAGAATACTTTTAAAATAACTTTCCGTAAAATACCCGGAAGAAAAGAGCAAAACAAAGAGCATTTCTATGTAAGTATCTAATAAAAAATGGTGAAGGTGGCTGTTATTTTCAAAAGGATACCTTTAAGAATACTTTTAAAATAACTTTCCATAAAATACCCAGAAGAAAAAAGCAAAACAAAGAACATTTCTATGTAAGCATATAAAAATAAAAAGGCGCTTTTGGCGCCTTTTTATAGTAATAACACAATCGTCTTAAAGCTTAAGCACCTTTTTAACGATGGTTTCTTGAGAAGAAATAATATGCATAAAGTACATTCCCGAAGCTTCTTGCTGTAAATCAATACGCGTACGCAATTGATCTGCTACAGATATGATGTATACCACTCTTCCTGTTACATCTACAACTTCAATTGTACCATCAAAACTTTTGGGCATAACCACTTCAAAGACTCCTTGACTAGGGTTTGGATATATCACAACATCTTTTATTTGTATATCTTCTGCTGGGAATTCAAAACGTTCTCTTAAATTATCCGAGAAATGATTGATTGTAACACCTAAAAACCCTTTACTTCTTTCAAAATAATGACTTGCCGTTTGTCCTACACGTATTTGACCATCAATGTCTCCAACCATAGGAGGTATTCTCTGATCTCTAGTATTAAACCCTGCGAAGGCTCCATTATTTAAAAAAAGTCCATTTCTATTAAAACCAGCACCAGATCCTGCCACATCTGGATTAAAAACAACTCCCATATTATCTCGAGACGGCATTTGATTAGGAAAGCCCCAAGCCACATAAATAAGACCATCAATACCCCTTTGTATTTGATGCGGATTAGATACTGCAAGTTCATCCTGAGCCCCCACTTCTCTTACCACAAGATCTAAAACGGTAAAGGCATTGCTTTGACCACTCATAGCTGCAGGAATATTAAGTTGAGATAACGCATACCCTGTTGTAGTAATAGCAGGAAATTCTGCTATCCATTGATAAGATAAATAAGCAAGATCTTCTGATGGAGAAAACTCAACAGCTACAGGTCTAAGAAAGGTTAAATTAGGATCATAATTTGATATATTCAAACTGTTTTGTCCAGAAATACGAACTTCACCTGCTGATAATTGAACATCAAACAACATAAAAAGACCTTCATCAAAATCAGGATGCGACATTCCTAATTTGGTAAGGCTTGGTGAAATTTTAATTTGAGATTGTCTATCTTCTTCTGTTAAATTAGGTCCAAACTCTAAACTTGCAGGGTTTGCTCTAAATGTATCAAACTCAAAAACACCTGGCTCAGGAGAAGAAGGACTTACTAATACAGGCCCATTATCATCCTCTATTTTATAGATGTAAAATGTATCAAAAACCAATCGCTGCTCATGATACGCAATCGTAGGGTTAGGTCCTACTACCACTAGATAAGGCAATCCATCATGCGGATTTACAAAACTAGTCATACGCATGGTCATATAAGGAGCAACTTCAATATTTTCTTTCCCAGCAATAGTAGCTCCCTGTCCTCCATTAGCATCCACATCATAAATACTATATACTAACGCACCTTCTTGCCCTACTTTAAGCTGCCTGCTTCCCATAATATAGTATTTCCCTTCTTGTCCTGGGATAGGTAAAATTTCGGTTTTGTCATAATCAAATACTCTTGCTACTTGATCATGATTTCCATTCCAAACCCTAAAGCCATTGGTATAAAAAAGTAAGTTTCCCAATCCATCACTCACAGAAGCGGTGTAATTTTCGTCCATGTAATGCATGTAATTAGGATCTTTACTTGCTTTATAGTCTATAGAAACTACTGGAGAACCTCCTGTAAAATCTACGCCCCTAGCCTTACCAGCTGATTCCCATGTATCGCCTATATACCAATTAGCATTTTTTAAAGGAAATGTATTGGATTGTGCCATTAACATTCCTGTTCCTAGACATAAAATAAATGCAATCACGCATTTCTTAAGTAATGTATTGTTTTTCATAATTTTAAAAAGATTAGTCATTCCTACTCTATACGCTTTTCGGATTTCGCTTTTACATACAGTTGTTAGAACACTTACACATTCTTACCCATTCATTTTTATATTTTTTCGCTTTAAGCGAAAAAATTCTACCTAAACTTGTAACAATCCCTTACTTTAGTCTTCTAATAGCAAAACCATTTGTTATTCCTCCATAAACAATACAGTATTATAGTATGAGCAATTTGATTAAAATTCGAAATATTATTAGAGATTTTCCATTAGGAAACGAAATTGTACACGTACTTAAGGGTATTGATCTAGATATTGATAAAGGGGAATATGTTGCGTTTATGGGACCATCAGGCTCAGGGAAATCTACATTAATGAATCTCCTAGGATGCCTCGACACTCCTACTTCAGGAACCTATATTCTCAATAATCGAGATGTAAGTAGCATGAGTGATGATGAACTGGCAGATGTACGTAATACCGAAATAGGTTTTGTATTCCAAACATTTAACTTATTACCTCGTACTACGGCATTAGATAATGTAGCCTTACCTATGGTGTATGCTGGATCTTCAAAATCAGATCGTCATAAGCGAGCTGAAGAAGTACTTACAGATGTAGGCCTTTCTGATCGTATGGATCATAAACCGAATCAGCTGTCTGGAGGACAACGTCAACGTGTTGCTGTAGGAAGAGCTCTGGTAAATAAACCTTCTATTATTTTAGCCGATGAGCCCACAGGAAACCTTGATTCCAAAACATCGGTAGAAATTATGGCATTATTTGATGACATACATGCCGCTGGGAACACCGTTATTCTTGTAACTCACGAAGAAGAGATTGCAGAGCATGCGCATCGTGTGATACGATTACGTGATGGTGTTATAGAAAGTGACGTACGTAATAGATAAAATACATTCTTACATTTTAAATATGCCTTTTTATGCTTTCGCGAAAGCATAAAAAACAAAAATCACACTGAATCAAGACGAAGTTCAAAAGCATAAGAACAAGAGGACTTCCCTTTCGCCTGTATTTCATATCCCGACACAGCCACCTTTCCTTTACAAGGGAAGGAGCTTAATTAGATAATACTATAGTTAATTTTAAGAAATTAGGAGAACTGAACCTCACCCAAGCATAAGCAAAAAATAGAGTGACACTCTATTTTAGAGTAGTACGCTATTTTTATATGTACTATTGATTTTACACCTACCTAATCCTTACTTCGAGAAACTCAGTACAACGCCTTCCTAGTAGGGAATTACTCTTCCTTTATTTTATTTATTTTCATACATTCTTTGTACCTTCTATATCCTTTTTAAACATCTCAACATCTCAACATCTCAACATCTCAACATCTCAACATCTCAACATCTCAACATCTCAACATCTCAACA
>CAKZKZ010000403.1 GCA_937124495.1 uncultured Dokdonia sp.
CGTAATAGAACAAAAGGCGATTATAAGTTTAGTAAAAAACACAAATTATATAGCGTTAAATGAAGATGATACTATCTTAGGATTATCGAATTTTTCATTTGATGGCTCTACATTTGATATTTTCATGCCGTTATTAAATGGCGCTAGTTTAGTAATTTCTACTAAGGATGTTTTCTTAGATCTTGAAAAGCTAGATACATGTATAAAAGAACAAGAAATTAGTAGCTTTTTCTTAACCACAGTATTCTTTAATACGTTGGTAGAATCAAGATTAGAATCTTTAAAAGAATTGAAATATGTCTTATTTGGAGGAGAACAGGTATCACTAAAGCATGTAAAGAAATTTAAGGAGTTATATCCTTCTGTTCATCTTCATCATGTGTATGGTCCTACAGAGAATACAACATTTTCTACGTATTATGAAATTAAAGAAGTAGCTGATAATCAAAAGACTATTCCGATTGGTTCTCCTATTTCTAATAGTACGTGTTATATATTAGATAGTAATGAAAAGTTAGTTCCTATAGGTGTTAGTGGAGAGATTTACTTAGGAGGAGACGGTTTGTCTACAGGGTACTTAAATAGACCAGATTTAACTGACTCAGCGTTTATTACACTCCCTTTTACTGAAGGTAAATTACTCTATAAAACGGGGGATTTAGGGAGATGGTTACCATCTGGAGATGTTGAGTTTATTGGTCGTAAGGATGATCAGGTAAAAATACGAGGTCACAGGATTGAAGTAGGTGAGGTAGAAAATGCATTACTTAAATTAGAAAAAATAGATGATGCTGTTATTGTCGTTAGAAAAAATGCAAGTGATGAAAAGGAATTAATCGCATATGTCATTTCTTCAGAGCCTCAAAATGCTTCGGATTTACGTATGCAATTAAAAGGTATTTTATCTGATTACATGATTCCGAGCTATTATGTTCAATTAGAAGAATTTCCAGTAACGACTAATGGAAAGGTACATAAAGGACAATTGCCAAATCCAGATGATTTTGGTTTGTCAGGAGCTTTGGATTATATCGCACCTAGAAATGAAACAGAAGAAAAACTAGTAGGAATATGGCAAAATATCCTCGATAAAACCCGTGTAGGGATTAAAGATGATTTCTTTGAACTTGGTGGTCATAGTTTGAAAGCAACACGCTTGATTAATCAATATCATGAGTTTTTTGAAATTAAGTTGAGTCTAAAAGATATATTTACGAATACAACGTTAGAATCCCATGCTACTTTGATAGCCGATTCTAAATTGGTTGATTATCAAGAGATTTGTCATGCTGAGAAAGCTGAAAATTATTTGTTATCTGCTGGTCAAGAACGTTTATGGACTCTAAGTCAGTTTGAAGGAGGCTCTTCCGTTTATAATATGCCATTTCAAGTAGTTCTAACGGGTGATTATGATATCACTTGTTTGGAGCGTGCTATACTTGCTACAATTGATCGTCATGAGGTCTTGCGTACCGTTTTTAAAATAAATGAGACGAGCGAGATTAGACAATACGTTCTTCCTGTTGAATCTTTAGGATTTGTTGTTGATTATAAAGATCTTAGAGATTATGAAGACAAGGAGAGTCGAGCGAAATCTTATATAGAAGAGGATTCTTATCAACCTTTTGATCTAGAGAATGGACCTTTATTACGTGCAAGTATCTTACAAGTATCTGATGATACATTTATATTCTACTATAATATGCACCACATTATTAGTGATGGTTGGTCCATGGATATATTGTCAAAAGATGTACTAAGCTTTTATGAATCTTTCAAAAAAGGAGAAGAAGCTAATTTAGCAGATCTTAGAATCCAGTATAAGGATTATGCAGCTTGGCAATTAGCTCAATTAGAGAATCCACAGACAGATGTATCGAAGAACTATTGGATGGATATGTTATCTGGAGACTTACCAGTCTTAGATCTTCCTACCAGTAAGTTACGCCCATCAGTTAAAAC
>CAKZKZ010000404.1 GCA_937124495.1 uncultured Dokdonia sp.
ACAAATAATGAAGCTTTTATACGTTTTGTGGGCGCCAATCATGAAAGTGATTACACACGACTTGATGATTGGGTGGTGCGGTTACAAAAATGGATCGCTCAAGGATTGAAAAACATTCATTTTTTTATTCACCAAAATGTAGAGGTAGAGTCTCCATTACTGACGGCTTATTTTATTAAAAAACTCAATACTGCATTGTCATTAGATCTTAAAATCCCACAGACATTATCTCAAAATAATACAAATACACCTACCTTATTTTAATGGCGACAATATATATTGTTATGGGCGTTTCTGGAGTAGGGAAGACCACTATCGGAAAGGCAATTGCTCAACAACTAAAAATTCCTTTTTATGATGCAGATGATTTTCATCCTCCATCAAATAAAGATAAAATGGCTTCCGGCACTCCTTTACAAGATGAAGACCGATGGCCTTGGTTAGACACCATTGTAGTTCAATATCCTCAATGGAAATTTAAAGGCGCTGTTTTGGCATGTTCTGCACTTAAAAAAGAGTATCGTAGCCGACTTCAAGTAGATCATAAGCAGGTGGAAACGATATATCTTTCGGCTAGTTTTGCGTTTGTACAACAACGTTTATCAGTACGTAAAAATCATTTTTTTAATCCTACTTTATTACAATCACAATTTGATACATTAGAAGCACCTGAATCTGGTATTATTTGTGACGCCACCTTGTCTAAAGATTCATTAGTACGACATATTATAAATACCATGAAACAACAAACCACGTCACAATTAGGACTTATTGGATTGGGGGTTATGGGGAAATCACTTTCGCGAAATTTTGCCAATCATAACATCACCATGTCTTTATATAATAGGCATGTGCCAAATGTAGAGGAAGATGTCGCTGTTCAATTTGTGTATTCGTATCCAGAATTGAAAGATAGTTGCGGATTTGATGCTATTGAAGCCTTTGTAAATTCACTTTCGCTTCCGCGAAAGATATTCCTCATGGTAAACGCTGGCCCAGCGGTTGATGCTGTAGTGACTTCACTAGAACCTTACTTATCTATAGGAGATATTATTATGGATGGTGGAAATAGTCACTATCTAGATACTGAACGTCGAACGAAAGCATTACAAGAAAAAGGAATACACTTTTTAGGTGTTGGAGTTTCTGGTGGAGAAGAAGGAGCTTTAAAAGGTCCCTCTATTATGCCTGGTGGTACCACCGAAGCGTATGAACACGTTGGCCCTTTGTTAGAAAAAATAGCGGCTAGAGATACACACGGTAATGCTTGTTGTGCTAAAGTGGGGTCAGGAGGTTCTGGACATTTTGTAAAAATGATTCATAATGGTATTGAATATGCTGAAATGCAACTTATTGCTGAGGTCTATGATATCTTACGTCATCATGGCATGTTATCCTTAGAAGAGATTGCTCAGATATTTGACCTGTGGAATGAAGGGGAAGAAAATAGTTATTTATTAGAAATATCATCAAAGATTGTTCGTAAAACCGAAGATGGACAACCGCTTATTGATGTGATACTAGACAAAGCCCAACAAAAAGGAACAGGAAGTTGGAGTACGACGGCAGCCTTGCAGATAGGCGCTCCATTTGATACCATTGCACAAGCTGTACTCGCTAGAATCATATCATCAGAAAAAGAGCAACGCGTCAAAGGACAACAACATTATAACATAGAAAGAGAAGAAATTACAAACTTTGATATAGCGACTATAAAAAGTGCCTATCATACCGCACGGATTATAAATCATGCGATAGGTTTTGAAACCTTACGGAAAGCATCGAAGCATTATGATTGGGATTTACATCTCTCTGAGATCGCACGTATTTGGACTAATGGCTGTATTATACGTTCAACTTTGATGGAACAATTGATTCCAATACTAGACGGATTTGATGACACTATATTATTTCACGAAAGTGTGATACCACAAATAACAAATGGACAATCTAACTTAAAAATAATCGTACAACAAGCGATGGGAACTGGAGCGTCTATTCCTGTTTTTAGCGCATCACTATCTTATTTTAATGCCATGATTCAAGGAGATTCCTCAGCGAGTATGATACAAGCACAACGCGATTTCTTTGGAGCACATACATATCAAAGGAAAGATAAAGAAGGAACGTTCCATACGGTGTGGGAGTAGAGTAAAAGTTTAAAGGTTAGATGTTTTGAAAGCTTCATACAAGATGATTATTAATGTCATTTTAGAATATCAAGCATTGACTTAATAACTAATTATCAATAATTAATATCGAATTACTACAAAATGGATATACAATTACTAGCTGCGGTACTCATAGGGATTAGTGTCCTTTTATTTTTAATACTCAGATTAAAACTGCAAGCATTTATAGCGTTATTAATTTGTCCTAAAATATTCTGAACCGTTAATCTAAATGCATACACTGAACTTTCAATAC
>CAKZKZ010000405.1 GCA_937124495.1 uncultured Dokdonia sp.
GATCTGAAATTTAATACCTACCCAACCGTGTCCTTTATATTTCTTAGCAAAATCTATGGTAGCGACTGTATTTGCATACGAAAAGAAGATTTTATTAGGCTCTTTATAGCGAGAGATACGATCTTCTATCAATTGCATCTCATGCGTCAACATTTTTTTAAGACGCTTTTCAGTTACATAACGACGATCTTGTTCAACACCATAAATTGCATCACTAAAATCCTTATCATAAGCACTCATTGCTTTTGCAATTGTACCAGATGCTCCACCAGATCTAAAGAAGTGACGAACAGTTTCTTGTCCAGCACCTATCTCTGCGAAGGTTCCGTAAATATTGTCGTTAAGATTTACTCTTAATACTTTGTTCTTTATCGAAGGTACTTTTTCAAATTCCTTATCTCCAAGAATTGTAACGGCCATAGTCTATTTTTTGTCCTTTTAGTAGGGTATTCAAATATACTAAATAGCTTGGCTACCCAAAAAAATTAACTGTATTTTTGCATCATAATTTTATACAGCAATCACTTGTAATAATTCACGCATTTGACCATTACATTTTTAGGTACCGGAACATCTCAAGGAATTCCTGTGATAGGAAGCAATCATCCTGTATGTTTTAGTGATGATCCTAGAGATACTCGACTACGGGTATCCGTGCTTATAGAATGGGAGGACTATCACTATGTCATAGATTGCGGCCCTGATTTTAGGATGCAAATGCTGAGTACGCTTTCGCGAAAGCGCACACCTTCTGGAGACCTCGTCCCTTTGAATGGAATTTTATTTACCCACGAACACGCAGATCATGTAGCTGGACTAGACGATATACGCCCGTTTGTTTTTAAACAAGGTGATGTCCCTATTTATGCACATACACGTGTACTTGACATTTTAAAAGAACGCTTTGAGTATATTTTTGCTACCGAAAACAGGTATCCAGGAGCGCCGAAAGTTAGTGCGTATGAGGTGATGAATGGACAGTCGATATCCTTAGGAGGTGTTGATGTGATTCCAATAGAAGGGTATCATGGTACTTTACAGGTATTTGGCTATCGCTTTGATCGCATGGCATACCTTACCGATATTAAAACCATCGCTTCCGAAGAAATTGAAAAATTACAAGGTCTCGATATACTTGTGATTAATGCTTTGCGTTATGAAGAACACCATACACATCTTAATGTAGCTGAAGCTTTAGCACTTATTGAAAAAATTAAACCAAAACGAACGTATTTTACACATATAAGCCATTATATGGGATTTCATGCCGAAGTAGAAGCACAGCTTCCTGACCATGTATATCTTGCTTATGATGGATTAATCTTAACGACTCCCGATGAAACGTAATATCTTCTTATACCTCTTTTTATTTGCCACTTTATGGATTGTATATCAATATGTACATAATAAAAAGTTTTATGAAAGTCAGCAACAAAAAATGACGAAGCTAGAGACTAAACATCAAAAAGCTATCGATAGCATTGATGCGTTGCAACAACGTCTTGGGGAAACAGAGTATTTTGGATTGCGTAGCAATGCCAATGCGTATGAGTATTATGAAGACAGTCCTAAAGAGATTTCAGACATCATACAACAAGTAACGGATGGTATTATTGGAAAGAATACGCTAGAAGGAAATGTATTTATTCCTTATGAGGGTGATGAACGTGCCTATCAAGTCAATCAGATTCATCTTTTAAATCATAGATGGCTCATCGCCGACTTCTCTGATGGCAACACATGGGGTGAATTATTAATTGAATACTTTGTAAATGAAGACAACAGCATCGATTATCGAGTGATTGAGAGTTTATTATATCCGTAATCACAGCATGTGAATGGGGTGGTTATGCTTTTGTTTTTGTAGTTTTTTTACACAAAAAGAAAAGCATTTTCCGTTTCCGAACTATTCGTTTTTGTAACTTTTTGGAGTACAAAAAAAATGAAATTTTTCGTTTCTCGATTTGTCTTGAATACTTCGTTAATGAAGACAATAGTATTGATTATCGAGTACACAGTCATTTCGACGCTAGGAGAAATCCCACACGTTTTGCGATGTATGATGCGATTCCCTCCTCATGCTTCGTTCGGAATGACAGCTATTCCCGTTTTGTATTATTTATTATATCATACAATCTTTAGAGTAAAAATAGAGTAGTACTCTAAAATAGAGTAACACTCTATTTTAGATAGTATAGGTTTTAAAATAAGAAAGCTTATTTCGACGCTAGGAGAAACCCCAGATGGTTTGCTTACTGTAATGCGATCCCTCCTCGTGCCTCGTTCGGAATGACGGTTGTTTTTAATAACTTATTGATTTGTTGATTGTTATTTCTGATTTATTTTGGTTTCTTTATGATTGTATAAACATCTTTCTTATGGATGCTTAGATAAATTAAGGGGAAACCACATGAAGATTAACTGGAT
>CAKZKZ010000406.1 GCA_937124495.1 uncultured Dokdonia sp.
TACTGTAGGGCTTCCTTTACTACTTAAGAAGGTATTTACACCGATGATCGGGAATTCTCCTGTATGTTTAAGAGTTTCATAATAAAGGCTCTCTTCTTGAATCTTACTACGTTGATACATCGTTTCCATAGCTCCTAAAACACCTCCACGTTCTGTAATACGATCAAATTCTAAAAGCACGGCTTCTTCTACAAGATCTGTCAACTCTTCTGTGATAAATGATCCCTGTATTGGGTTTTCATTTTTGGCAAGTCCTAATTCTTTATTGATAATCAACTGTATCGCCATCGCACGACGTACACTCTCTTCTGTAGGTGTTGTAATCGCTTCATCATACGCATTGGTGTGTAACGAATTACAATTATCATAAATCGCGTACAATGCTTGTAAGGTCGTACGGATATCATTAAAATCTATCTCTTGTGCGTGTAAACTACGCCCAGATGTCTGGATATGATATTTAAGCATTTGCGCACGAGGATTGGCATTGTACTTATTCTTCATCGCTTTTGACCAGATCTTTCTAGCCACACGACCAATCACCGCATATTCTGGATCGATACCATTTGAGAAAAAGAACGAAAGATTAGGTCCAAATTTATTGATATCCATTCCACGACTTAGGTAATACTCTACATACGTAAATCCATTGGAAAGTGTTAATGCGAGTTGTGTAATAGGATTGGCTCCTGCTTCTGCTATATGATATCCAGAAATAGATACTGAATAGAAGTTACGCACTTTTTGTTCTATAAAATATTCTTGTACATCTCCCATGAGTCTCAATGCAAACTCTGTAGAGAAGATACAGGTATTTTGTGCTTGATCTTCTTTAAGAATGTCTGCTTGTACAGTTCCTCTTACCTGTGCAAGGGTATCTGCTTTGATGGTAGCATACACATCTGCCGGTAATACTTGATCTCCCGTAATCCCCAAAAGCATTAATCCAAGTCCGTCATTTCCTTCTGGTAAATCTCCTTGGTATTCAGGTCTTGTTTTTCCTTTGTAAACGGTATCAATTTTTGCTTGCACTTCTGCTTCTAAACCGTGCTCTTTTATATATTTCTCACAATTCTGATCGATGGCAGCATTCATAAAGAATCCTAGTAACATAGGTGCTGGACCATTAATCGTCATACTCACAGAAGTCATCGCATGGCTTAAATCAAAACCTGAGTATAATTTCTTCGCATCATCAAGACAACAAATACTTACCCCCGCATTTCCAATCTTTCCATAAATATCTGGACGATGCCCTGGATCATTTCCATAGAGTGTTACACTATCAAAAGCAGTACTAAGGCGCTTAGCTGGCATCCCTAAACTCACATAGTGAAAACGTTTATTGGTACGCTCTGGCCCTCCTTCTCCAGCAAACATACGTGTAGGATCTTCTCCGGTACGCTTAAAAGGGTATAATCCTGCGGTATATGGGAATTCTCCTGGTACATTTTCTTGTAATACCCAGTGTAAAATATCTCCCCAAGCACTGTATTTTGGCAAGGCAACTTTAGGAATCTGTATGTGTGATAAAGATTCAGTATGCGTATCAATTTTAATTTCCTTATCCCTTACTTTAAAGGTATAAACAGGATTTTTATAACGGTTTACTTTCTCATCCCAGCCTGTAATAACTTCCCAGTTATATGGGTCTAAATCTAATTTTACACGATCAAATTGGGCGGTTAAAAGTTTTATTAAATCTTTATCTTCTTCTGTTATGTTTTCGACTGCGCTCGAATTGATATCCAATCCTGCTTTATCAAGGGCTGGTGGTGCGCCAATAATACTCTCTATGGTCTTATAAATTCCATACAACCGTTGTGCTGTTTCTTGTTGCGCTTTCGCGCAAGCGTCATACCCCCGATTACTTTCTGCAATCTCACTCAGATACCGTGTACGTGCTGGTGGAATGACAAAAATCTTTTCACTCATCTCCTTACTAATCTCAAAAGTAGAAGCAAGATCTGCATCATTTACGGCATTTACCTTCTCCATAATCTTCTTATAGAGGGTATTCATACCTGGATCATTAAATTGAGAAGCGATCGTTCCATATACAGGAAGATCATCTTGGTGCGTATCCCAAAGGTTATGATTACGCATATATTGTTTTTTGACGTCGCGTAAGGCATCTAAAGACCCACGCTTATCAAACTTATTTATCGCTACAAGATCTGCAAAATCAAGCATATCAATCTTTTCTAGCTGTGTAGCAGCACCAAACTCTGGTGTCATCACATATAAAGACGTATCCGAATGTTCTAGAATCTCTGTATCGGATTGCCCAATTCCTGAAGTTTCTAAAATAATAAGATCAAATTCTGCTGCTTTAAGCACTTCGATCGCTTCGGCAACGTACTTTGAAAGGGCTAAATTACTCTGACGTGTTGCCAAAGAGCGCATGTATACTCTTGGAGAATTAATAGCATTCATACGAATACGATCTCCTAGTAAAGCACCTCCTGTTTTACGTTTAGATGGATCTACAGAAATAAGACCTATTGTTTTTTCTGGAAAATCCACCAGAAAACGACGTACAAGT
>CAKZKZ010000407.1 GCA_937124495.1 uncultured Dokdonia sp.
TAATCATCTGATTATCAATATATTAAAAACAATCACAATACTTCTGTGATAACCTGCGATACATTTGTGTCCAACACATTATCAATGGTTATTCTTCTGTGAGACCCGCATCCTTTAATGCTCCTATCTTTGTATCGTATTCAGTGTTCAAACATAGAGATTACATAATGAGCACTTCCCTTATTAACAAAAATCAATTACTCACCCCGCTTTGCGGTTCGCTCCCTTGAATCGTACTGATTACCCATAAGTTTTAAATGGATAATTATGATTGATTTTATTACAAATATTATGAATTAGCAGGATCTAATTCCCCCTTTTGAAGGGGGCAAGGGGGATGTTTTTGATGTGAACTTCCATTATTTTGCAAAACACCGATTTTACATCCCCCCAACCCCCTTCAAATACGACTTTTGCACCGTCGAATTGGTCGAATAATTCGTATTAAAAAGCCTAAAAAGGCTTTGTTTTTCAAGAAATTAGGGCGTATTGCCTAAAAGTTGTTTGACATTTTTGGATAACCAAATCTGTTTTCCGAGCAACAGGACTTGTTGCGAGGAATCCAAGATTAAACCAGACTTATTTTCGCTGCCTTACGAATAGGCAATTGCTTGTGCTAAAGGTTGAAAAACATCATTCAAAGAATGACCTTTCTGAACCATGGCCGCAATATGCTCGACTAAAAGGAATAAACCTTCGGCTTGCATGAGCCTACGTAAAAACGGTAGCGTGCCGTCCGTCTCCGTTAGGAGTCGCTGTTGAATACTAGACAAAAGTTCATCATCGTGGATTGTACATTTTAGTATTGAATATGCTACGACAATAAAGCAGATATGCGTTTGTATAGCTGGCGCATTTCGTAGCTGATACTTTTCCAATCCCTCGGCTTTGCCCTCTTGATGATATGTTTCAACGGGCCACCGGTGGCGGCGAATTCGCAAGATTCCACTAGGATGCCAACTCAACTGATTGGTAATCGTAAAAATGGGCTTATCTTTGAGGTCTTCCCTAGAATAGGAAATGACTAATCGTTGTTTATGCTCAAAGCCATTAACTCGGTGATTAGCAAAATAAGCGTAAGCCGTTTGCTTTTCACCTTTATAAGTAAAGCTTACTTTTTTGAAGACTTTGTGTTTTTTATCTTTAGCGGCAAAATGTTCTACTCTAAGTCGATCTATAAACTCCTTCAACTTCACCTTTTTATTGCCTTTAGTGAAGATACATTGGTCGGCGTTTAGAGAACCAACATAATTCCTATTGAATTTCTTGGCAATCTTTAAACATAAATAAGCCGAAGTGTAGCCACCGTCAAGTGCTATAGGGAAATTCCAATCAGGGTACTGCTGACAAAAAGAGTCAATTAGATCCTCCGCTATATGTATTTTAGATTTGTAGATTTTTTTGACAGCAGGGTACTTTTGCCAACAATCTTTAAACCGATGGCGCATATAATTATTCCATGCTTTTACTTCCTGCTTACGTTTTGTCCACTTGTCTAAATTAATTGACACACCATGATATTTAAAAAAATAAGCAATGGCATCCCAGTCGGGTGGACTCCATAGTTGATAATAGACAGGATAATCTGTTTGGTCATCACTATAATGAAGGGTGACTAAATCGTGAGACAATCGGTAACAATCATTGACATAATCTTTTAGATTATAGATTAGGTCGAAGTGTTTACCATAATGTTTTAGCAAGGTATTATCCACACATAGTACGCCACTTTTCCGACCAACCCCCTTAAACTTAGTGCCTTCATTTTTTTGAAGCACCGAAAGGCGAACTTGGTTGATTTGATTTAGATCAAAGTTTTGTCGATTGAAAAATTTGTTAAAACTACTTTGATTGCGAGGAGACAATAGATACAAGCGATTAATCGCCTCGATGGTCTTGTTCTCGCTCACTATGAAACCTGAAATAGTTTTTTGGAAATACTCATAGCCCGCTGGGCTAAAGCATTTTTCAAACGGTGGAGCATACTTTTTTACAATGCTTGGAAAATCTGTTAAGAGGATCATAGAGCCATTTTTTCTGTTAAACAGCCTAAAAAACCACTATTTTACTAGGTTATCCAAATTTGTCAAGGAACTTTTCGCCCTCAAAAGGGCTGATTTCAGTGCAAAAGTCGTATTCAAAGGGGGAAAGCATTAGACAATCTTCATTTTTTAATAATTACTTCAACACTTTATCTCTTGCAAAACAGAACTTGGTAGCCCTACCATACTCCAAGGCAGTATCACCTCGTAAAAAAGGTATAAAGGAAGAAAAATTCGTGAATAACTAAAATAATTCCCTAACTCACCAAACAACCTTTTTGGATATAAATGGTAAAACAAATATGGACTTAACCTTCGGTATAGTAACAATCAATTCGTATCCCGATCTAAACTTCGAAAAACGGGCATTATACGATTATGCGATAAAGCATTTTAAAGAGGTCTTATTAATTGACCCAAGAAAGGTGTCGTACCAATTTATAAGAGGGACAAAAGAACCTGTCATCTTATATCACGGGAAAAATATCTCCAATCTTTCTGCCATGCACGTTAGAAGTATCAAGAGCATAGGCATTTCTACCTCTATTTTAGCCCATGCACTAAATATTTGTGGTTGTGTTATAAATGACCCAGTTAGACGAT
>CAKZKZ010000408.1 GCA_937124495.1 uncultured Dokdonia sp.
TTTTTGTTATACGATTGATTATGTGAATATAAGATATTAAAATTAGTATGCTACTAAGTCACAACTGCGATATCAAAGCGTCACAACTTACTCGCAAAAGCGTCACAACTAATTTAACAATGCGTCAAAACTAAGTTAATTCTAAGTCAATTCTGCGATACTATAGTTTTTGTGAAACTTATTTTGTTACTTTATAATCAAATAATATACTAATAATAGTAAATTATTTGTTATATATGTCAAATATGGCAAAATATTTGAGTTATTAAAAAAAAACTGCACCACATTATGAAAAAACCTTTTGTCTATGAATCAGAAAAGAATCACAAACGTTGTAGAGACCATGTTTGGTCTCTATGAGAAACCTGTTGAAGTACTTTGTAAAGAGACAGGAACATCCCGATCAACAATCTCAAAGTTCTTTAACAACAAGAAAATCAAAGCTTTTACCAAAAGTTTTCTTTACCGAAGCTGTATTGCTTTAATAACCAAGAAACTTGACGAAGAAGAAAAACTCAATAAGGAGTTTGATTCGCTTGTAAAACGATATAAAAGTCGTTAAAATTATAGTACCTTATTCTAGCGAAACTCACCACACGGCTAGAATACCTCCTAAACATTAATTTATAGTAATTATCACTAATAGGAATAAGTTTTCACTTATACCAAGGACACTTATGGCTTTACCTTTTCCGATTGATCACGGTCAATCTTTTATGAAATTAGGGGCTTTTATAGCCCATAGCAATGCACCTGAAGTACTTTTAGCAAAGCGATTACGACAACCTGTAATTGCAACGGCTAAAGAGCTTATTCGTGTTTATGGTTTAGCCCTACTTAAAGCAAGGGATATAGCACCTTTGTCTATAGAGAATCTTCCTTCATTACGTACCAATAACATTCAACTCTCAAAACTCTTGGTATGCAGCCCTAGAACTATTGGGCGCCATATTAATAAACTTATAGAGGCTGGGGTGATTACTCATAAAAAATGGCATGGTAGCAACAGCAGTTACGAGGCATGGGTTTCTCCAGAAGTGTTGCCAGTAAACGGTGTAAAAGCTGTTAAAAAGCCTCAAAAGGGCTTACAATTTCAAAAAATAGAACAAATTGAAAATCAGTTTTTAAAAATGCTATGACGCCAAATTGTCGCCATACAGATACAGGTTATAATCCTAGAAACATAAATAATATACTAATAGATGCTCATAAAAATGTGAACTCATTAAGTCTCTTATCAGGTCGCACTAGAAACACTTCGGGACACACAAGGGAAAAAGTGTCAAAAAATCCACTCACAAGGGAAAAAGTGCTAAAACGGAACACATGGCAGACTGGCGCGCAGGTTAAAAGTCAAGAGTCATTATCCCGTAGCACTTTTCTCAAAGGGTATGTAGATTCTTTTGGGGAACTAGCTAAAGAGACGCTTTATAAAGATGAATTTCTGTTGGAGTATCAAATACAACAAGCAAAAAATCTTCTTTTAAAGTGGTACACTCCTGTTGAATCTTCTGAATTGGAACGAGCCCATACCATTTACAAACAGCGCTTAAAGTTAGCTAAGAAATATATTAGCAAAGACCCCACAAAACGCTTTATTGCTCCACCCTATTTATATTTCGGTCCAGCAAACAAAAACGGTTTTGCAGGAACTAGAACTTGGTGGCAAGTCCAGCAAAGAAGAAAAATTCAAACACAGTTAAAGGGTATTACTCATACGCAAATACGACGATTAAAAAAAAATGAAAATAAACCAACAGAAAATCAAAAACCTCGTTTGGGATTATTCAGATCGTGTGAGGCAAGAATAAGTAAGGGTAACCACCCAGAGCTTTTACAAGCCTTTTATTCGGCTGTATTAACAGAAGACACCAATCAATTATTTCATCAAAAATCAAATATGACCCTTTTTAAAAAAAGTATTTCAGACAAACTCAAAGCTGTTTTTACAGACGCTGTATCTGAAGAAGAGTGTATGACTCGGCATTTTATAGAATATGCTACTTCGCTCGCAACAAAATCACATCACAAGGGAGTGATTTCATTACAAATAGCTAAAAAGGAAGATAAACTATCGGCTGTATTATATAAAGGAGATAGCCCGATTAAGATAATTTCATTGGACGAAATTCCTTTATTTTTTACAAATGGTTTCACAGCAAGTCTTATTGGAAAATCAATTGTTGAAGAAAAATTAAAAAAATATTTTAAAACTTTCAAAACCAATTCGGTATCAAAATCAATAGGAGTTCGCATGATTATACTAAAAGAAGATCAGGTGAAAGTGTACACTTTTGGTACGCAATGTGCTAATGAAGTATTACTTAGTGAATTTATAACATTTTTTAAATCTTGAAACTATGACAGTACGTAAAAAATGGGCAATTCCGATAGACTCGTATTCTAAAATGATTGTCTGGTTTTTAGATGGCAATATCAAAACTTTCTACTCGTTAGATTGGCAAAGTAGCCATTCTCATTCCAAAGACAGAGCCATAGGATTACAGCGGTTTCAAAACAAAATTACAGAGTACAGCCTCCACGCAAAAAAGATTAAAATTTATGATTTAACCAATGACAGCTTGATTGCTCATTACGAGTCAGGTCAAATGCTTATAACCCTACATTAACAACCATCTTTAGTTCTATGCAAACCATTATTGAATACTTTAAGCATTTAAAAGAAGTAAGTCCTTTTGTAAAACGATACCCAAAGTATGATCTTCAAGATAAAAAAGTTCATGTATTATATGTAAGCCCTAGACTTCGATCCGAAGAATATTATAGTAGCATACTTCCTGCTTTAGAACTGAATAAAACAACAACACACAGCGCTATACTAAGCAGTATAGAATTAGAGCAGTCTAGCGAGGACTTTTTTGATTATGTAGACAGGTTAGATGTACGATTATTAAAATGGGCGCATTATATCGTATTTCCAACTATTCTAACTGATATTACCTATTTGGTAAAAGCACTTCGTTTATTACATCCTCATCTGCAAATTGTCATGCATTTAGATAGTAACTATCATAAAATCCCATCTTGGCATAAGAATTACAAAAAGGTCAATTCTACAGTAAAAGACCAATTGATTACCAATATAAATATGCTTGATATCTGTATATGTCAAAATGAATTATTAGAAAAACAATACCATTCTGCTATTGAGTTCTACTTTAAAGATGTAAAATGTCATTTAACTACGATGCCAACACTTATCTCCAGGATAAGTATTGAAAATTTAGAGCC
>CAKZKZ010000409.1 GCA_937124495.1 uncultured Dokdonia sp.
ACTTTGACATGTAAGTAAATTCATAATCATATAATGCTCGTATATGTTTAGAATCTACTTGCCAGAATTCTGTATGTTCTTTATTTGACGCATTGTATATTTTTTCTCCCAATTTGTAAGGGACTGTTTCATCTTTTATACTGTGAATGATAATAGTAGGTTTCGTTATTTCTTTGATAAGCTCTTTTACTGGGAAGTCATTATTCATAATGAATGGTATCATCCAACTAAAATTCTCTAGATGTAGAACATGAGCAAATTCTTTCCCTATATCAGGAAAAGAAGAAAAAGTTCCCTCAAGGATAAGTCCGTTAATAACATCCTGATTTGCCGCTGCTACAGATGTAGCATAAGGACCTCCCATAGACTGTCCCCACAAAATAATAGGCGTATTCTTGATCTGCGGACCCTTTACTAGTTGATCAAAAACATATAATGCATCTTCCAATAATACTTTTGAATTATTTGCTACACCAGTAGACTGCCCCAAGTTTCTACGTTCATAATTAAATACCTGAAATCCTTTTTCTAAAAGTGGTTTATATAATAATTCTGAATTAGGAATATGCATCCCTCCACCAGGAAAATGAACTATCGTTCCGATAGGAGCAATCGAATCAGGTTTAAAAAGCACGCCATGAAGCGTTACTTCATTATCTACTTTATAAAAGAATTCTTCATGGTTGTAATTCGTTGTATATGTATCATAAGTAAGACCATTGGTTTGATACATCATTTGATCCGTTAATCGGGCATATCTCACATACACAATGACTACGACACTTATACCTATCAAAAAAAGAAATATCCACTTTATGAATTTTAAAAAACCCTTCATATCTATTGTATTTGAAAGCAAATAAATAGGTTGTTTTGTTCTTTTGAAAGAAAATGGTATTAGCCACTAGAATTTGTGGTCAATACATACTTTTTGGGGTTAACACATAACGTATTGTTATGAAGACAATTCATTTTTTATACGCTCGAAGTATGTTTTAGAGACCGCAATAGGAGTTTCTACTCCCCTAAGGTATACTTTACCATTCTGAGCATTTCCTCTAAGTTCTTCTACGTGTGTAGGGTTTATAATAAACGATCTATGTACTCTTATTAACGTTGGTAATTGACTATGAATATGTTTTAATGTCCCACGTAACATCTTTTCTTTAATACCCTCTGAAGTTATGTAAAAAATAGATACATAATTATCTTCCGATTTTACAAAAACGACATCTGTAAGTGCACACTCTAAAATATCTTTTTTGAGCATTCCTTTAATACGTATCACCTCTTTACTAAGTACTACCTCTGGATGTACACTTTCTTCTTTAGATACCGGTTTTACACCATAATGACGCCTCAGGGCAATCATCAGAATACTTATTAAAACCCCAAAGCTTAAAAACATATTTTGATACCACCATAAAAACCAATCTAATTGTAATCGTTCTGTGCTTTTGTTAATACATAGTTCTGTATAGAAAAAGGCAACTACAATGACTGTTGAGATAAATAGAAATGAAAACAGGATCTCTTCAAGCCATTTCCATACATGGAGAAAATGTGTATAGACATTTGAAAAAGAGACAAAAAGCAAATAACTTATAAAAACAATACCTCCATACCCAGCAAAATATAGGTTTTTATAGGGATTAGAATAATTGTTCGCTCCCATAGGCTCTAAGAAAATAACAAGAAACCCAATAAAAAAACCTAAAATAATACCAATTAGAAATTGGTGTCGAAATGAATTTATAAAAGGAAAAGACGTGTTTAAAAACATAAAAAAAATCCCTGCTTATATTAAGCAGGGATTAAATATACCAATTTAGATTATATAGGACAGAATTAATCAGCCAATACAATCACTTTATTATTATTCATTTCTAAAGTTCCGCTTGTGATAGCTAATGACCATGTACCGTCACTCTCTTTTACAAACTTATCTTCAAAACCTTCTGTAATTTCAGGGCTTCCCGCAAACTTCACTTTACCATCCATCAAAAGTGATACTACGGCAGCATGATTATTTAACATTTGGAATTCTCCATTTACGCCAGGTACAGTAACAGAAGTCACTTCTCCTTTGACTAGTAATGCTTCTGGTGTAACAATTTCTAAGTGCATAGTTAAATTTATTTAACTACTCTGAATTTCATTCAGAGTCTTATTGTTTTTGTTCTAAATTTAAAAAGTACTGAAACAGGATCAATGCTTGTTTAGGCTTATGCCTCAGCTAACATTTTTTCTCCAGCTTCGATAGCTTCTTCGATGGTTCCTTTAAGGTTAAAAGCTGCTTCTGGAAGGTGATCTAACTCACCATTCATAATCATATTAAATCCTTTGATTGTATCTTTAATATCTACAAGCACACCTTTTAATCCTGTAAACTGCTCAGCTACGTGGAAAGGCTGTGATAAGAAACGTTGTACACGACGTGCACGATATACGGCTTGCTTATCTTCTTCAGAAAGCTCTTCCATACCAAGAATTGCAATAATATCTTGAAGTTCTTTATAACGCTGTAATAACTCTTTTACATTTTGTGCACAATCATAGTGCTCTGCACCAAGAATATCTGCTGTCAGGATACGAGATGTAGAATCTAGTGGATCTACCGCTGGGTAAATACCTAGCTCAGCAATCTTACGTGAAAGTACTGTTGTTGCATCAAGGTGAGCAAATGTTGTTGCTGGTGCTGGATCGGTAAGGTCATCTGCAGGTACATAAACCGCTTGTACAGATGTAATAGATCCTCTTTTTGTAGATGTAATACGCTCTTGCATCGCTCCCATCTCTGTTGCTAGTGTAGGCTGGTATCCTACCGCTGATGGCATACGACCAAGAAGTGCAGATACCTCAGAACCTGCTTGTGTAAAACGGAAAATATTATCTACGAAGAAAAGTACATCTTTTCCTTGTCCTTCTCCTGCTCCATCACGGAAGTACTCAGCAATGGTAAGTCCTGAAAGTGCTACACGAGCACGAGCTCCAGGAGGCTCATTCATTTGTCCGAATACGAAAGTAGCTTTAGAACCTTTCATCGCTTCTTTATCTACTTTAGAAAGATCCCATCCTCCTTCTTCCATAGAGTGCATAAAGTCATCTCCGTATTTGATAATACCTGACTCAAGCATCTCTCTCAAAAGGTCATTTCCTTCACGTGTACGTTCTCCAACTCCTGCAAATACAGAAAGCCCTCCGTGTCCTTTTGCAATATTGTTAATCAACTCTTGAATAAGTACTGTTTTTCCTACTCCAGCTCCTCCAAATAATCCAATCTTACCTCCTTTTGCATAAGGCTCAATAAGATCGATTACTTTAATTCCTGTAAAAAGTACTTCTGTAGATGTTGATAAATCTTCAAATTTTGGTGCTTGACGGTGAATAGGAAGTCCAGCTTCACCAATCTTTGGTAAGTTACCGATACCATCAATGGCATCTCCAATTACGTTAAAAAGACGTCCATAAACATCATCTCCAATAGGCATCTGGATAGGTGCTCCAGTAGCTACTGCATCTACACCACGGCTTAATCCATCTGTAGAATCCATTGATATTGTACGAACTGTATTTTCACCGATATGTGATTGTACCTCAAGAACTAATAGTGTTCCATCTGAGTTTACCACTTCTAATGAATCGTAAATTTTCGGTAATTCAGCTCCGCTTTCGAACGCTACGTCTACTACTGGGCCAATGATCTGTGCAACTTTACCTGTAACTTTTGACATTATTAACTATTTAATGTTTAGCAAAATATATGATGAAAAATACTTCGTTTTTCACGGCGCAAAGATACTGCTTTCTTCTTTATAAAAAAGTCTATTGTATTTAATTTTTATTGCAAAGTTTTTGCTTTCGCGAAAGCGCACTAAAACCCTTTAAAAACAATGCTTTCATATACGAAAATTTAAGAGCGTATTGCCACACTCTTACAAAACCAACGAAATTTGACAAATTTTTAGTTCCTTTGAGCAAATAAATTTACATTCGCTTAATCATAATTTTACATATATTTCATGGATAAATTTCTGGACCAATTTTCTTTAAGTTTTGAAGATTCTTTTTCTCCTGTAAACTATGTAGCATATATAGTATTATGTGCTGCCTTGCTATACATACTCTCTGTCATCTATAATAAGTATGGACAATCTATATCAAATAGAGCACAACTTTCCAAAGTCTTAATGATCGTAGGACTCACTACCTTTATTATTATATCTATTGTAAAGTCATCCTTAGCACTGTCTCTAGGTCTTGTAGGTGCATTATCTATTGTGCGTTTTAGAACCGCTATTAAAGAACCCGAAGAATTAGGGTACTTTTTTATGGCAATTGCTATAGGCCTAGGAATGGGCGCAAATCAATTATGGCCTACTCTTATTGGGTTTGTACTATTAATGCTCATCGTAGTATTACAACACAAAAGCAGCAGTTCTTCCATAACACAGAACCTACTAGTTGATCTTGAATGTGACACTGACAAGAAAACGGAGCTTATAAAAAAAATAAGCGATGCTATAAGTGCAAACACCACACAACTAGAGGTCAAAAGAATAAAGCACCAAGAGCAATCTATTGCTATCAACTTTCTAGTGAAAGTAACTTCTCTAGAAGATTTAAATAGTATCAATTCAAAATTGATTGCTATAGACCCCAAAGTACACGTCACTTTTATAGACAATACTCTTTAAATCCAGTTACAATCTATTTAGATGAAAATTAAAAACAATACCTCCACAAAAGTAAAAGCCTCTACGATAGTCGCTATTATAGGAGTATTACTTTTAAGCTTTTTTGTGATTTACACAAACCCTTCTACAGTAGAATCTTCTAGTAAAGAAATAGATATAGAGAACCCAACAGTCATTAAAAACTTAAAAGTAGATTATGAATCATTAGTAACCTCTAGTGAGTATCAATTATATAATGATGAGGAAGTTTCTGTTTATCTCGTCAATAAATCAGGAACATCAAAAATCATATATGCCTATAAAGATCAGCTCGAAGGCAGAGAAATTTCAGACAATTTTTTTCTACACATTTATATAAAAGACAGCATACAACTTAAGGGGAATGCAAAATTTGCAAACACAGATTTTTTCCAAAAGTCAAAAGCTATACACGTACAAGATACCACCTATCACATTTTTCAAAATGATCTTTCTAGTAAAGACTACATTGGATCTACGATTCCTATTAAAGATATTAAATATATTAATACCGGCAGATTCAAACCTGGCGTAGGGCGATCTTTAGACTTAAAAAAGTTAACTCCTAAAGATATTCCTCACGTAGAATTGTACACGGGATTAGATAGTCTACATATTTTCACAAAGGAGAAAGCTTTTGAAAAAATAAGAAGAAAAAGAGATGAAGCTATTGAAGTAGGTGTATTGAGTTCTGGAAATGACGATCTTATAAAAGGAAACATTTCTTTTAATGGAGGGGAGAAAGCTCCCATGGAATTCAGGCTAAAAGGAGATTGGCCTGATCATTTACTAGATGCTAAAAAATGGTCATATCGTATCATCATGGACAATGACGCAACCACAAAAGGAATGCGTAAAT
>CAKZKZ010000410.1 GCA_937124495.1 uncultured Dokdonia sp.
GCATTGCATTTCCAATTTCTGGAGCAACACCTTCGTTACCAGATACTACATTTTGCCCAACCTGAAGTCCATTTTGAGCAATAATGTATCTTTTTTCGCCATCTTGATAATTCAATAATGCGATAAAAGCTGTTCTGTTTGGATCGTATTGAATTGAAGCTACTTCACCAGGAACACCTGCTTTGTCTCTTTTAAAATCGATAATACGATACTTTTTCTTATGACCTCCACCAATATAGCGCATGGTCATTTTTCCTCGATTGTTTCTACCACCAGACCTTTTATTCGGAACGAGTAAACTCTTTTCCGGCTTATCAGTAGTAATGGCATCATAGCCGTTTACTACTCTAAATCGCTGTCCTGGTGTGATTGGTTTTAATTTTCTTACTGACATTAGTCTTTAATTACATGTTACTGTATAAATCAATCATTTCACCTTCCGCCAGCTGTACAATTGCTTTTTTAATAGCATTTGTTTTACCATGTTGAATACCAGTTTTTGTAAACTTAGTACTTCTATCTGGACGGACATTTATAGTACGAACTTTTTCAACAGAAACGCCATAAGCAGCTTCCACCGCTTTTTTGATTTCTACCTTGTTCGCCTTTGTATTCACCGCGAAAGTATAGCAGTTTCTTAACTCGCTATTAGCAGTCGCTTTTTCTGTGATTATAGGTTTAATTAAGATACTCATCTGTTTCTTATTTACTTAAGTTTGTTTCAATTCCTTCTAAAGCACCTTCTAAAAGCACGACTTGATTTGCATTTAAAATCTTGTAAGTACTTAGTTCTGAAGCTATTATAACTTCAGAGCCTTTTAAATTGCGCGATGACAAATATACGTTATTATTTGACCCACCCAACACAAACAGAGATTTTTTGTTTTCAAGCTCTAAAGCCTTTAAAACTGCTGTAAAGTTTTTAGTTTTGATAGAGTCAAAATTAAAGTCTTCTAAAACCGTAATTGACTTTTCTCCTGCTTTGATACTTAAGGCGGATTTACGTGCTAAACGCTTTAAGTTTTTATTAAGTTTGAAGCTGTAATTTCTAGGTCTTGGACCGAACATACGACCACCACCTTTAAATACACCAGACTTAATACTACCTGCTCTCGCTGTACCAGTTCCTTTTTGCTTTTTAATCTTACGCGTACTTCCAGTAATCTCAGCTCTTTCTTTCGATTTGTGAGTTCCTTGTCGTTGGTTTGCTAAATATTGTTTAACATCCAAATATACAGCGTGATTATTAGGCTCAATAGCAAACACATCTTTAGAAAGGTCTGCCTTTCTACCTGTGTCTTTTCCGTTTATATCTAAAACTGCTACTTTCATTATTTTCTAATAATTACATAAGCGTTTTTATGACCAGGAACACATCCTTTCACAACAAGTAGGTTTTTATCAGTAACTACTTTTAAAACTCTTAAATTTTGAACTTTCACTTGATCACCGCCCATACGTCCTGCCATACGCATTCCTTTGAATACACGTGCAGGATAAGAAGCAGCACCAATAGAACCTGGCGCTCTTAAACGGTTATGTTGACCGTGAGTTGCTTGCCCTACTCCGGCAAAACCGTGACGCTTAACAACCCCTTGAAAACCTTTACCTTTTGATGTTCCAGCAACATCTACAAATTCACCTTCTTCAAAGTGATCTACAGTAATCGCATCTCCTAATTTAAACTCTCCTTCAAATCCTTGAAACTCGACAACTTTACGCTTTGCAACCGTACCTGCTTTTTTAGCGTGACCGCTAGCAGCTTTGTTTGCCTTTTTCGCGTCATCGAAACCAAGTTGAAGGGCTTCATACCCGTCAGTTTCTGTGGTTCTGACTTGGGTAACTACGCAGGGACCTACCTCTAAGACTGTACATGGGATATTTTTCCCATTTTCGTCAAAGATGCTGGTCATACCTACTTTTTTTCCGATTAACCCAGACATATTTATTTATATTAATTATTAAAAATTCTATTCAAAAAAAACAGGGTCAAATACCTTCAACCCTGAATGTATTTTTCCGTTTTTCCTTTGCTCGCAGCTCAGGACATTTTATAGAGACCAGTACGCTTTCGCGAAAGCGCACTCAATCTATCACACTTTTATCTCTACTTCAACCCCACTAGGCAATTCTAACTTCATTAACGCATCAATTGTTTTTGAAGAAGAACTATAGATATCTAGTAAACGCTTGTAAGAGCTAAGCTCAAACTGTTCACGAGATTTCTTGTTTACGTGTGGAGAACGTAGTACCGTAAAAATTTTCTTATGCGTAGGAAGTGGAATTGGTCCAGTTACTACAGCACCTGTCGTTTTTACTGTCTTTACAATCTTCTCAGCAGACTTATCTACTAAGTTGTGGTCGTAAGACTTTAATTTGATTCTTATTTTCTGACTCATATCCTTAGTATTAATTTGTTCCTTTAGATGCTGCAATCACTTCTTCAGAAATATTAGAAGGAGTTTCAGCATAATGAGAAAATTCCATTGTTGATGTTGCACGACCAGAAGACAATGTTCTTAATGTAGTTACATATCCAAACATCTCTGAAAGAGGTACCGTTGCTTTCACAGTTTTTGCACCAGCACGATCACCCATATCACTCATTTGTCCACGGCGACGGTTAAGATCCCCTACGATATCTCCCATATTTTCTTCAGGAGTAATCACCTCTAGCTTCATAATAGGCTCCATAATCACTGCTTTTGCAGCTTTAGCTGAATTTTTAAAACCTAATTTAGCCGCAAGTTCAAATGACAGTTGATCAGAATCCACATCGTGGTAAGATCCATCAGTTAACGTCACTTTAATAGCATCTACTTCATAACCTGCTAAAGGACCGTTTATCATTGCCGTCTTGAAACCTTTCTCAATAGAAGGAATAAATTCTTTTGGCACGTTTCCACCTTTAATCTTATTCACAAACTCAAGACCTACAAAACCTTCTGCTGCCGGCTCAATTGTAAATACTATATCAGCAAATTTACCACGTCCACCCGATTGCTTTTTGTACGTTTCTCTATGATCTGCGGCTGCAGTAATAGCTTCCTTGTACTCAACTTGTGGTTGACCTTGATTTACCTCTACTTTGAATTCTCTTCTTAAACGATCTACAATTACATCTAAGTGAAGCTCACCCATTCCAGATATAATAGTCTGCCCTGAAGCTTCATCAGAACGCACTGTAAAAGTAGGATCTTCTTCTGCTAGTTTCCCTAAACCAATTCCTAGTTTATCAACATCAGCTTTCGTCTTTGGCTCAACCGCGATTCCAATTACCGGATCAGGGAAGTCCATAGACTCTAAAATTATAGGATGTGCTTGATCTGAAAGAGTATCTCCTGTTTTGATAGATTTAAATCCAACAGCAGCACCAATATCTCCAGCCTCAATAAAATCAATTGCATTTTGCTTATTAGCATGCATTTGATAGATACGAGAGATACGTTCTTTTTTACCAGAACGATTATTTAAAACATAAGATCCAGCATCTAAACGACCTGAGTACGCTCTAAAAAATGCTAAACGTCCAACAAAAGGATCTGTAGCAATTTTAAATGCTAAAGCAGCAAACGGCTCTTTTACATCTGGCTTACGTAATTCTTCTTTTTCTGTATCTGGGTTCATCCCCACAATACCTTCTTTATCCGTAGGAGAAGGCAAGTAACGACATACTGCATCAAGAAGGAACTGAACCCCTTTATTCTTAAATGCAGATCCACAGATCATAGGAATGATAGACATATCCATCACAGCAGCACGAAGCGCAGCATGCACTTCTTCTTCTGTAATAGAATCTTCATCCTCCATATATTTCTCAAGAAGGTTTTCGTCATACGCAGCAACCTCTTCAATAAGCTTACCACGAAGTACTTTTGCCTCTTCTTTAAGATCTTCAGGAATATCGATAACATCAAATGTTGATCCCATTCCTTCTTCATGCCATACAATAGCACGATTCTTTACTAAATCAACGATTCCTTTAAAATCTTCTTCGTCGCCAATATTCAATACAATAGGCACTGCATTAGAACCTAACATATCTTTAACCTGCTGACAAACTTCAAGGAAGTTAGACCCTTGACGGTCCATTTTATTTACAAAACCAATACGTGGCACTTTGTAATTATCCGCTAGCCTCCAGTTAGTTTCTGACTGAGGCTCAACACCATCAACAGCACTAAACAAGAACACTAACCCATCAAGTACACGTAATGAACGATTCACCTCTACAGTAAAATCAACGTGACCCGGAGTATCAATAATATTAAAATGATATCCTTTTGTATCAGGAACAGCCTTACCATTTTCAGTAGGAAATTCCCAAGTACATGTAGTTGCAGCAGAAGTAATCGTGATACCACGCTCTTGCTCTTGCTCCATCCAGTCCATTGTTGCCGCACCATCATGCACTTCTCCAATTTTATGACTTACACCTGTATAATATAATACACGTTCAGTCGTAGTAGTTTTACCAGCATCAATATGCGCAGCAATACCAATATTTCTAGTATATTTTAAAGCTCTAGCCATTTTTATAATAGTTGTGTATGATTAAAATCTAAAATGTGA
>CAKZKZ010000411.1 GCA_937124495.1 uncultured Dokdonia sp.
AAGCTATATTGCTATTGAATACTATTCTTTCGGATATGGAGCGTTTTCACGATAAGAGCCAACAGATGCTTCCAAAAATGGAGAAAATTTTAAAAACGAAATAAGATCAAGTATTATTATAAGGGATATGACTCACTGTTTTGGAGAATGAAAGTAATGAGTCTTACCTAAATCAGCATAAACTTCTACGTAGTTTTACTCTCCTTGAAAGCGTATATGGAAAGCATTTATCGTTTCAAAGTAAGTATTTGACCACCACGAAGTATACGTAGTTCCAATTTATTGTCTACTCCGATATCCTGAACAACACTAGCTAAACCTTTCAATCCTTTCTCACTAAAATCGACTTTTACGCCATTAATGGCAAGTATAATATCGCCACCGCCTATCAACTTTACTTTGTTGATAACTAACTCCATAGCTCCATCTCTAAGACCCATACTTCGCAAAGGAGAGTTAGACGTTAGTTTTTGTACTAGAATCCCGTATTCTTGAGGAAGATTAAAGAGTTGAGAGATCGTTCCTATAAGTGGTAGACTATCCATACCACTCCAAACCACTGGATTTCCTAGTAGTAATTTTTGAGTGATCTTAGAAGAAGCAGCAAAGCCGATCCCTTCAAAACCACCAGATTGTGTTTTAATATGACTTACGATTCCTACAACCTCACCTTTAAGATTGAACATTGGGCCACCAGAATTCCCTTTGTTGATAGCGGCATCTGTTTGGATATACTCTGAGATACTAAAAGGGTTTTCAGTAGGATCTTCTTTTGCAAAACCACTCACATATCCAGAAGAGAGGGAGTGTTTTAAGCCTAGTGGAGCTCCAACTATAAATATGCGTTCGCCAATTTTAAGTTCATCGGAGTTTCCCCAAGGCACTATTGTTGGGTCTATTTTTGGGATGATTAAACGGATGAGCGCAACATCTGCATTCTGATGTACTGCAATTACTTTTGCAGGACTCGAAGTCCCATCAGAAAAGGCAACGCTTACACGTTCTGCTAGATTTACCACATGAGCAGCAGTAATAATATCTCTATTTGAAATTAAAAATCCAGAACCTAAACTTGGACTTGACGTTTTAATTAATTTCCTGCCATCTGACTTACGATCACTTTGCTCTGTATAGATGGTGACAACTGCAGGGTTTACTTTCTCATAGAGTTGTGATAGATCTTGAGCAAAAGATTGAAAATAGAATAATAAGCTAAATAGAATTAATATAGCGGTTCTCATTAATTTTGAGTTTAACTCAAAGATACTTATTTCTAAGACGAAGTACTACGCCTTAATAGCACTCATTTTAAGTTGGATAACCCCCGTTTTATGTAGTAGACGCATAATTAGATAGGTTACATCTATTTCATACCAATGAACACCTCCAAAATTAGCTCTAGTACTGTGTTTATGGTGATTATTATGATATCCTTCACCCATCATTAAGAAGTCGAATCTAAATAAGTTTTTTGAAGTATCTGTCGTTTTAAAGTTCACATACCCATAAATATGTCCAAACCAATTGATAATCACTCCATGAATAGGTGCCATCAAGAATAAAACTGGCAATAATAACCATTGCCACCATGCTGTTGCTAGAAAAGCGAAAATGACCGTATACGCAATGATCCAAAAAATACGAGAACCACGTGATCCTGCAAAACGATCAAATCTTTCCCATTGCGGAATGTTTTTTGTGAATTTTTGAAGTACTGTAATTTGTTTATTATTAATGTCTTGGTAGATATTTTTTGTTTTCCACATCATAGAAAAAAGGCTACTATCATATTTTGGTGAATGCGGATCCTTTTCAGTATCTGTATATGCGTGATGCATACGATGCATAATTCCATACCCATAAGCACTCAGGTAACTAGGACCTTGGCAAAGCCACGTAAGTATAAAGGTGATTTTTTCTGTTGTTTTAGACATGGTGTATGTCTGATGTGCTGCGTATCTATGTAGAAAAAAGGATTGAAAAAACAAACTTGCATACCACAAGACACCTACTAAAATAAGTATGGCCATAACTTTTTTTTGCAAAGTTACTGACGTGCGTGTCTGCCTGCAATGAACCTAGGTTAAGTAATACCAATACATTCTAGAAGTATGTTATAATACTTTACATTATTACATACTTAGATACATCAGAAAAATAGATCTAAAAGTACTTTTTAGGGAGCTTAATTTATTCATGAACTGTTATACGTTTTCGGATACGGCTTAATGCTTGTGGTGTGACGCCAATATAAGAACTAATATATTTTAAAGGAACTTCTTTAATGACTTCTGGACGGTTTTTAAAAAGATCTAGATATCGCTGTTCTGCGGTATAATTCAATAAGGTTTGTTCTCTTTTTGACTTGATGAGGAATAAGCGTTCGGCGGTAAGTCGTCCTATTAAGTTACCAATTTTGGTGGTGTTATAGACTTCTTGTAAATCATTGTACGTAATACTTAGCAGCGTCGTGTCTGTGAGTGTTTGTAGTTCATAAAGCGAAGGCCTGCGTGTTAAAAATGAATCATACGCACTAATGAATTGTTCTTTAAAACTAAATCCAAAAGTGATCTCTTTGCTTGGTTCTGACTTTGGAATATAGAGACGTACAATTCCTGAAACAATAAAAGAGATGTGATTTTCTATAGCACCTACTGGTAAAAAAGTAGTTTTCTTTGCGATATCACGTCTGGTGAGTTTCGAAGAAAAGAAATCCCAATCAGTATCTGTGATTTCTGAGATTTCATTCAAGTATTTACGTACGACTTCTAGGGCTATTTCAGGGGTGTTGCTCATGAAGATGCAAGATAA
Source organism: uncultured Dokdonia sp. (assembly GCA_937124495.1). Taxonomy (GTDB): domain Bacteria; phylum Bacteroidota; class Bacteroidia; order Flavobacteriales; family Flavobacteriaceae; genus Dokdonia. Next base: position 2,812 of record CAKZKZ010000411.1, read on the forward strand.
GGAACAACTCAAAAATCTATAGATAAAAAAGTATCTTTATGATTAAGTTAGCAAACATAAACTCATCAATGATAAATTCTAAACTAAAGTATTCCGAATCACATCCCTTAAATGCTGAATTGGTGAACGAAAGCCTCTTGTCGAAAGAAGAATTTATTAAAAAATATGAAAATTTTCCTTGGGAAGAATTACTAAAAAATCAACTAAATACAGAAGATAAAAACATTCATTGCTCTCCTTCGATAAATGTTGAAAACAATGATGGAAATGGAATATCAGTTTCTATAGTTGGTGAATTAAATGATTACGAATTTTATGTTTGTTATAAAAGACCAATAACTCGAAAGAAAAAAAAATGGTTTGGACTTATCGAATATGATTATTATGACGAAAATTTTTGTAGCATAATTCCAGAACAAACAAAAAAAGATGGACTCGAAGCTTTTATATTCTTTTATGACAGGAACTATGAAAAGTTAGAGGAAAGGTGGTAAAAGGAACGATTTATTAATATCTATTATTGAATGGTGGAATTATATGCTTTCGCGAAAGCGTATACCCTCCAACCCAAACACAATTTACAAACTGTTTAATTCTTCCAATATATTCATCCGCGCTTGTCTCTCATAACGTATTTGATATTCTTTAGTAAGAAAGATGTGTGTTCTTTTTAATGTTGCTTGTAAAAAACGCTTACGCCCTCGTTTATAAAGTAATGAGGGTATGTTCTTATATTCTTTTCTGATCGCATTACAGTAGTGTTTATACACATGCTGAGAAGCTCCAAGAATCGATACATCCATATCTATGAATGTTTGTGTTAATAGATCATCAGACGTATGTGTAGCCGTCGCAAGAATGAGTTGGTGAATTTTTTGCTGATCCGCCTTGTTGATCCCTAATTTTTCAAGCCAAATAACAGCACATTGAGCACTTTGATACTCATTATCTTTTGCCGTAGAAACATAAATGACATCATGAAATAAAGCTACGTGCGTTAAGAGTTGCTTTTCTTTATTGGAACATCGTGATTCTTTAATTTGATGCAACAAGTTAGATACGTGTGCTAAGGTGTGGTAATGCCTATTAGCTTGTGTATACTGTTTTTCTACATCTATAAAACATGCCATAGTCATAGCATTATCTGTGATTTGAGAAAGCGTTAACCAGTCCTGATATATGTGTTTGTTTTCCATAGTTCAAAGTTGGGAACTATGAAAATATTTTGCATTGATGTATGGTAAGATTTTAATGTATTTGGCCTTATAGCTGTTTGCGGATTCGACTTAAGGACTCTGGTGTAACACCAAGATAGGAGGCAATATAATGATGCGGAATCATATTCAATAAAGACGGATATACTTTGATAAAAGAGGCATATCGATCTGTGGCCGTTTGATATTGTAATGATTCTATACGTTCCATAGCCAGTATATAATTATACTCTGCCATGCGTCTCCCAAAGGTATTGAGCGATGGGCTACGGTCGTATAAAGATGTCCAATCGCTATACTTGATAGAAAGCAAGGTTCCAGGAACAATACATTCAACAATTTCTTGACTAGAAGTACCTGTTAGTAGACTTACAAAAGAAGCAACAAAAGGGTTTCTTGACTCGTAATTAAAATAACTGGTGATTTCTTTTCCGTCTTCTATGCGATACACTCTATAAACTCCTGAAACTACAAAACGCAGTTGCGTACATACTTGTCCCTGTTTTACAATTACATCATATTTGCTATAGATCTCTGTAGAAAGCAACGTTTCGATAGATGCTTGATCTTTTTTTGAGAGATCAATGGTAGACGCGATAAAATCAAATAATCTATGTATTGACATAAGGCAAATGTATTCATTATTGTTGAGTCCGCTTTCGCGAAAGCGTACCCAAAATGATACCCATTATTGAGTATGGTTTGATGAACTATAAAACATATTATGAGGCTTCAAAAGGTAACCGCTGGGAAATAAAGTGATTAAGGAGGTTGTAAATTAAAAGAGGTGATAGGCATTATTCTTTTTTTTGTATATTTAATCTCCCTTTTTTAGACAATTCCCCTTTTAAATATTTAAAATATCAAGAATAGATGTATTCATGCATATCGCTATGGATATACCTAATAGTCCGTTTAATAAGACACATTTTAAAGTATTATGACTAAAAAGGCAAAATTATATGGGAATAGAGCCAATGTAGAACAAATGAATGTTTCATTGCCTCCAGAAGTTGCTTCAAACTTTGAATTAAAGGAACACATAGAGCTTTCTACTACGCGATCTCATAGTACAGAAATTAAAGTAGATTTTGAAGAAAATGATTTAGTCGCCTTACATTTTTCTGACCAAACAGAGTGGATAGGGCATCCTGAAGATATTCAAGAAATTTTTCAAGATGCTTTGGATGCAGAGAATATTCCATTGACCGTAGCAATGGAACATACTGATGAAGACCCACATTTTCATGGAACTGCAAGTAGAGAGTATGGTTTGATTTGTGTTTTGGAAAACGCCAATGTTCCTTTTTTGCATATTGAAATCCCTTCTGCTTATCGAAAAAACAATCAGGTCGCTAATAGAAACAAAATGATTGATGCCCTTTCTTCGGCATTGGCTCAAGTCAAAGCAGCAAATTTGATAGATTAGTGTGGTGTATCTGTGACTGGTAATTGAAGACCGATGTATTGTTGATTATTGACTCTCAATTTTATGCAAGTTTAGATTTATAAGTATCAACCTCTA
>CAKZKZ010000412.1 GCA_937124495.1 uncultured Dokdonia sp.
CTACAATCTCTGCATTAGAATTAGAAATTGCTAGAATACTCCCTAAATAGTCTCTATGTAGATAATGATACTCATTAAATGTATTTCCACCTCCTTCTTGTTTTATTTGAGCTACAGGTGCTGAATACTCATTTCCACCTATATAAGTAATAATTTTAGTACTCCCCGTAGTATTATTTTCAACAATTTCTACTGGAATTATACTTGAATATTGTTTTCTATATTTTCTTTGCAATTTATCTTCTTCAAGTCCCCCGTAGTAAGCTTGAGTTCTATTCATCATAGGTCCATATTCAAAATCTACTCTTCCCTTATTTTCTTCATAAATACGAAGTGGCATTTTAAATGAGTTATATGTGATGGATTGACGATTATTTTGCTGGTAATACAGATCACCTTGATTGTTAAGATCTATATTTTGCAGCCTGTACGCATTAGATGTACAGTAGTTATAATCTCCTACACTCGAATTTGAAGTAATTCGCCCCCTTTGATCATAAGACTTTGAGTGTGTAACACTACCTGTTATGGAAGTAAGTCTATCAAGATCATCATAGGCGAAATTTTCATGCCAACCAGAGAATGTATTATCAGTTCTGTTATTTAAGAACCCTCGTTGTGAATCAAATTCATAATCCATGTCTAAAGCTACTATTGGTTCATTAGTATTACCAATTGTTCCAATCGAAGGCTTAAAATCTTTCATATCGGTTAAATACCCATAGGTATCATAGCTTCGCGTTTTTATAATACCATTACCCAGAGAGATATTTAATGCATTCCCTCTGGCATCTTCTGTGTTAATTTTCCAGAGAAGTCCGTTAGAGTTAAAATCTCTTATTTCTTTTAGAATACCTGAATTACTTTCATAAATATTTTTAACTTTTACATTATTAGAAACCCCTGTAATTAGATCATTAGTAATATATGTTTCGCTGGCTACTGTACCATTTCCATTAAATGCTATTTGTTTTTCAAAACGTGCTGTTCCATATTCTTCAGTGATTTTGTCAATCCTTTTATGTTCATCATAGTAAAACCTATAATCATATTGAGTTCCAGAAATACCATTTACTCCTTCTATAACTGTCAATAACTTAGTGTCTGGAGAATAACCATATTGCAATGCTAAATCAGTTTCATCTCCATATATTGATTTTGATTGTAACTTACCTGTAGCGTCATAGGTATAAGTTGTCGTTCCTTTTGGAGTCGATTGACTTAATAATTCTCCTAAAATATTATATTCATAATTATAAGTTCCAGCTGAGGGATCTGTTAAAGATGTTTTTCTTCCCCAACCGTCTATTGAAAAAGAGACAATATGTCCTCCATAATTAGCAGTCTTCATTTCTCCATTGGCATGATAAGTATAGTCAACAGTCCCTCCTTCATCTTGAACTTGTATAACATTACCTGCAGCATCTTTAGTCGAAGATACCGATTTTATACCATCATCAACAGTTATTGTTAATCCATTATATGTAGTATTGATAATTCTCCCTATAAATAGTTGCTGGGTAATTGGTCTACGATAAATATCATAAGAATATTGATCCCATTGAGTTGGGGCTGCAGAACTGAAATATGGTTCACTATCTCTTAGTTTTTCACCATGTTCATCATATTCATAACTTTTAAAAATCCATTTATTATTAACACTTAAAACCCCAGTCTTCATAACCCATCCAAGGGCATTATAGTATATCTTTTGATCTTCTCCTCCATCATAATTTGTAGTCTTAATGGAGCCTCCTGCACCATACAATGTACTATTATCATAAGTAGTAAAAGTATGTGTTCCTAAGTAATCTGTTTCTCTATCTATTCTCCCCCAATCATCATATCTATATTCTATTGGGATTCCGTATGAGTTTGTCACTAAAACTGGATGACCAGTTGCTACATTATAATTATAGCTTGTCTCTAATCCCTCAGAGTCAATTGATTTATTCATATATCTGCCAGAACTATCAAACTCAAAACTTTCATTTCGTGCTGTAATACCAGAACCGCTAACACTTTTTTGTATAACATTTCCAAAAGAATCGTATTGGTAGTTTTCATAAAGCCAAGGAGTACCATTTCCTTTACGTCTTATTTGAGTTGTAAGATTATTGCTATACGTATATTCAATATCAGTAGAAAAACTATCAGAATTCAACACACTTGTAGTGGATTTTCGTAATAACCTTCCTATAGTATAAAGTGATGAATTGGGGCTAGGATTATTTATAAACTCTTGAGCTACTATCTCAGACCCTCCAGGAAACGTTGTTGTGATAGTTACAGGGTTGTAGAACGTGTCATATTCATAGCTAGTATTATTTATTACCCCAGTTAATATGTCTTCAGAAATTTCTTGAGTCTTTAAGCTCAAAAAAACATTATTTGATAGAAGTTGTGTATCGTAACTATAATCAATTTTATTTATATAATTGCCAGGAGTGTCAGATGAGCTTTCAGATACCCAATTTCGAATAGGTGACCCTCTTTTTTGTATATCAAAGTCTGTTATATTCCACAGCGTCTGTACACTATTACCATAAATATTTGTTTTTCTTATTTGTCTAAAACCAAGAAAACCTAATCCTTGGACATGTGATGTACCTCCTGTATAAAGATAGTCTTGGTATCTCGTATAGCCACCACTAGTTTCTGTGACCTTACCGACTAAATTTACTGAAGATGCTAAATTCACATTAAAATAAGGGTATTCTTGGTCAAAAGATTCAGTATAAGTAGGTAGTGATGATGTGTCATCTCCTTCAAGACCAAAATAATCAATATTATGAATAGTTCCATTATTATTAATTTGTAATAATTCAATATCCTTTCTGTGATTCCCTTCAAACTCATAAGCAGAAAAATGATTTCCACTTATATAGCCATACTCTAATTTATCAGTTCTGTTTTGAACATTTAACGCCAGAGGAATACCAAGTTTAGATACTCCAGAATTAGCTCTATCATAATGTGATGCATGTTCAAATTTAGGTCGAGAATCTGCTGTATCAAATAAATTAACATGGATATTCACACTTTCATCTGAATATGTATGGTCGGTACTATAAGCACTAACAATTAAATGTTTTATAAGATCAGATTTCCCATCTCCATTAACATCTTGAGAAATGAATTTATATTCACCTATACCTTCACGATTAGGTCCTTGTGAATAATTATAATTACCTAAAAGAACATCTTGTTGGTAGGTAAATTGGTCTATTACTTTAGTGTATCTTGTAATATTTGTTCCTCTTGAGAGAAAGAAACGCCAACTGTTACTATTATTTGCAATTGGCGTAATAAAATCAGTTTTTCCATCTCCATTATAATCTCCTAGTAAGATAGGTGCGTTTAACTTAATATTACTATCAGAAACCTGATAAATAAGAGATAGTAGATTGTTCGAATCAATTTCATATACAAGAACCTTTCCTTCCTTAAAATGAAGTAAATTTGTTTTACCATCTCCGTTAAAATCTGAAGCTACAAGGCGATCGTTTTCGTCAACCACCTCTTCTAGGCTACCAGCAGGGTTAATAAAACCACTAGTTAAATTCCTATTTAAATCTAATAAATAAGTAAATCTATAATTTGATGTTGATGAACTACATGAACAGCACGTACTTCTTGTTGAAGATGATTTATCAATCGATTCTGGTGATTCTTGACGTTCTTCAGGATTGTCAGGAAGGTCAGGAAGGTCAGGTCCTCCTGGTCCACAATCATATTCAAAACAATTAACAGATACGTATGGTTTACCTACGGCTAGAACATCTGTTAATCCATCACCGTTGAAATCACCTTCGATATAATCTTTAGGTATTTTTTTTCTTATTGAATTTCCACAAGAACTTTCTGACAAATAAGTGGGAGCATTCCAAGTTTTTGTATATTGATGGTATAAGCCAGCAGATCCGCTATAATAATTTCTAAATGTAACCGTAGATGTATTACCACTTAAGATCTCTTTTATGAGTCCTATACCTTGTTG
>CAKZKZ010000413.1 GCA_937124495.1 uncultured Dokdonia sp.
AAGGAATTGCACAATAGTTTTAAGGGAGATAAATTTGCCACTTACTATTCTGAAATCTACAATAAAATACAAGGAAGCGCAAAAGAGCCTTGGAAATATGGTTTCTCTATTGGGTTACGTTATGATAGTTTCGGATTTATTGATGAAAATAAACCTATCCTTTTTACAAACTTTACCTCCCATAATGATATCCCTGTAGCCAGAGTACCTCTTTCAACAGCTTCATTACTAGAAACCACAGCTACTTTTTCGGAAATAGCATCACGTCTTACTGATATTCAATCTATGGATAAAGATTCAATACTAATTGAATTGAAATTATTTGGGAGTGAACTATTTAAGAAACTATATAATGCTGATTTATCTTTGTATTCAGTGTGTGTTCATGCTACCACAAACATATTAAATATTACAGATCCTATTAGTGGGTATGAGATAGCTTCAAGATTTGCAACATTATCCCTTAATTTAACTACAGAGTGTTTTAAAAATTTTATTATCCCCAAAACATTTAAGGCTAAAGTATGGGAAGACAGACCTATCAAATTAATGGAGTTGAAAGATCGTGGATTTGCTTTTGTTTGCCTGTTAATGAATTATGTAGAGAAGTACGGTGCTTATAACTCAAAAGATTTTAATATAGAGCGTGTACTTGAAGCCTCTGGACTTCCCAACAGCGAGCAACTAGAGAAGGATGTAAATAATGAAATTCTCGAAATCTCAAAAGGATTAAGCTTAGAGCAGAATACTTTTTTTAATTTATTCACCGCTAAGGTATCAACAGGTAGTGCTTCAAGAAATACTATAGGTATTGCTCAGCAACGAATAGAAGTTGAAAGCTATTCTAAGATAAAAGGTGGAGATCTTCCATATATTATTTGCAATGACACCTATTTTGAATATGAAGATATTGATCTACAAAATGTAATTACTAAATTAAAAATGGCAATTCCTATAACACAAGAAGAATGGTGGAAACTCTATGAATTTTGTGAATTAAAAACAGATCATTTTAGTGAAATTTGTGGTATTTAAGTCTGCATTTATAATTTACATCATCCCTATGTTGCAGAAAGTAGACATAGCCAATGGTATATTTAAAAGTAGAACTGTGGGTGAATTTATTCCTTTAGAAGAAATGGATAGTTTAAAAAAGTTTGTAGAGTCACTAACTGAACAGGATATATAATGAACGACTTAGAAAAAATACAATGTATATTGTGACATGAATTAGGTCATTTTTGATAGACTTACACTTAATTGAGGTACATACAGAAATTTCCATTAATGAGATTCCGATAAGAAATTATGAATGTGCGGATGTCAATTGGTCTGTCTGAACGCTTAATGAGTACGGCTTATTTCAAAATTACATATCTGTTGAAATAAAGGACAGAACCGTTTTAAACGCTTATAAAAATTAGTTTCTGGAACTCGAATACTCAATTGAAAATTATTGAAAAAATTTAACGCCTTACATACATCAAGTTACGAAATAATAGTATTTTTAACTAATACTTGCGCAACTAGCACAACGTATAACCGCAATTACGGTGGATTGGACTACGTTCGAATCCACTCGGAATTGCAAGCGTCAGTGCTTAACCGAAAATTAACGCATATTAATCCATAACTAACTGTTAAACAAATTTTTATACCCAATTTGAAAAGATAGAATGCTAATAAAAAATAAAGGAATAAAAACAGATACTTTTTACATACCACCTTTCGACTTGAATGTTGGTGAAATAGTTGTTTTGTATTTATTCAATGGACAACATTTCTACGACACGGAGATGTTTCTTAAAGACATTTTTATAGGTAATACAAGAAATAAAAATGTTATTGTGAACCAAAAAATGACATTTGTTGAGCATTTTATTGAACCTAAAATCAGACGCCTTTTTTATCCTGTAACAGTTGGTGAATATTTAGAAAAGAATGCAAATTTGAATAGCCCGTATGCATCAAAAATTTATAAAATTGAATGGATAAATAGAAAGACGAAAGTCAATACACTTGCAGGAACTCCAAGACGACTGTTAAGTTTATATGCAACACTTTCCAAAACGAAAAATATTGTATTTGATGTGGCTGGACAAGACCCACAAGGAGCTGAGGATACTTACAAAGTAGTTAAAGAAGTAGTAACTAAAGGAGGTTCAGCAATCTTACTAGACTGTTTTGAAGATATGAAAAATGACTGCACAAAATATGTGGAATTACAATGGAATAAAAAATAAAAGGGCATAACAAGGTATAAAAAACATAGGGCGTTAGCGCTAAATATAAAATTTGGCATTTAAGAAGAAAAGATAAAAGCAGAATATTTATATTTAGCTTAGTAATAAACCCTAATCTTTAACTTGTGTAAACCATGCCCCCTAACGAGCATTTAAAATGAAACAAACTTTAGTCATTTTTTTAGCAATCATTCTAAACTCTTGTCTTTCGGACACGAAACAAACTGATTATGACTATTATGAATTTCTATCGCAGAAGTCATTAGATGGTAAATACGAAATCTATAAATATTGTCGGACAGGAATGATGGCATTTAATAGTGATATTTGTGGGTTACAAATTCAAAAGGCAGGAACTGAATTTAAAGAAAATCGCGGAATTAAAATTGATGGGCAATTAATCAAATGGATTTCAAAAGACACTCTTGAAGTTTCGAGATTAGAGTTAGGACATAGACCGAAAGATACGATAGCCAAAGTAACTTATAAAATGGCTTATGATTTGACTCTAAAAGTTCTTAATTACAGCGGAAATTCTGGAGGAAGCTTGGAAGAGTTTTATTTTGATGATCTTGTATGGACAAATGATAAACTTACTTTTAAAAATATTCAAGTTAAGACTGGCAAAACTTATCAAAAAGTAATGGAAGTCAATTTAGGTGACTTACTAATAGAAACTAAAAACGATACCGTTTCAAAATTAATTTATGAAAAGTTGGCTTTCTCAATGAATGGCACTTACAAACATTCCGAAGATAGTACAGAAATCAATTTACCGAAAATTAGGAGAGTCACTACTTATTTTCATCCAACTAAAATTATAAAATTGTCGGAAGTAAAAAACTGGAATGGAATATATCATGAACAAAAAACTACTGGCAATAACTAAGTCTTTGGACTGTGCGTAGTGCAAAGTCTGAAGATAGTGTTGACTAAATCGTATGCAGGTACTATGGGTGCAAAATTCAGATAAAATACGCTTCTAAAATAAATCGACTCTTATAAAACTAAAAAGCAAAGCTGATAAAACAACTTTGCTTTTTAAATTAATAGCTAGTTTTTAAAGGCCATTTGCAACTATCTCATTTTGTGATGAATCCCATAAATAGGACACATTATTGTAAAAATGACCATAGAGATAGAATTGCTGTAATCCAAAGGGATAATAGTCTAGCTTTTACATATTTCGGATAATGAAAAATAACAATACCACACTGATAAGCTCATTATTCTTAAATAATTGTTTTTTTTATTACGGATTTTCAATTTCAGATTATTATCCTTTAGTTGAAACCTTCATCTTATTAAAGAAAAACAATAATCAATCTTTTAGCTAACTACTGCTTTTCAATTATTTAAACATCTAATAATCAAAAATTCAAAATTATTGTTTTTAAAAAGTGTCAGTTTACTACATTACCTATTTGATATTACTTTTCTATAATAGATGATATAATCTTAAATTCTTTTGCTCCTTTGTTGTATGAATATGTGTCATTTATAAATGTATTTAAATCACATAAGTTGTCTATATTTTCATAGATAGCGTATTCTAGTGTATAAGTATATTTTTCAAAACACCTTTTATACTTTTTTGTTTTCCATTTTATAGAGTTAGCTACATTAAATTCAACAAGATCAACTTCTTTAACAAAATCGGTTCTATTAAATTCTAAATTAAAAACTTGCTTGTAACTTTTACCTGAAGGGATTTCAACAAACTTAAATCCTAAATATCCAAGCCGAGCAACTCTTTCTTCTTTTGGCAGAAATCTTCCATTCTTATTTGATGGTGATAAGTACGGAATCAATGGTAAAAATGATTTTTTATTTGTTTTACCTTTCTTATCAATTCTATTTAAATATTTAGAACTTGATAGTTCTTCATCAAAATAAGTGTTGAATA
>CAKZKZ010000414.1 GCA_937124495.1 uncultured Dokdonia sp.
AGTTTTTGTTAAAACCTATTCCGTTATCTTCTACAATAATTACTATAGATTCTTCTGTGGCAGTAATATCTACAGATATTTCAGAAGCTTGAGCATGCTTAATAGCATTAGTAATAAGTTCTGTAGTTATTCTTCGTAAATCATTTTCTGTTGATACGTTAATAATATTAGTAGTACCATGACTTTGTACATCTATAGATAATTGATTGCTTTCATCCATGATAGCTGCAAAGTCTTTGATTACATCTACCCAATACTCCGAATTTCTAGATGCTGAATCTTCCAAATGAGCCATATTACGTATCTTTTGATAGACTTCATCCAATAATTCTTTTGTCTTAGACATGAGACTTTCTTCTTCTTGAAGAAAACGATTTTTACTTATTTTAAGGTTTTCAAAACACTGTTGAATGGCGACAATAAGGCTTCCTAGGTTATCGTGCAATTCTCCAGCGATACGTTGCCGTTGGCGATCTTTTTCTTCATTACGAGCATCAATGGCTCGGAGTTCTTTTTCTTTTTCAGCAAGTTGTTTCTTACCCCTATAGTATAATACGAGTGTTGTACCTATAATAATTACACCAATTAAAATACCTAAGGCTAAATAAGAACGATTTTTATGCTTTATACGTTCGGTATCCAGCACTAAATTTTTTTGAGACAATTCTGTAGTCTCTAATAGAGTCAATATTGTATTTTGTTTAGTAATATTAATACTATCTCTATAAGCAACCATCCTTTTATAATAAACAAAAGCCGAATCTTTTTTATTCAAATTCTCATAATTTAAAGATAGATACTTATACAACCCTCTTTTCCTATTATAAATGTTTTCTTTAATAGGTAAGGTTTCTGCTTTTAGAAGAATGGCGATAGCTTCTTCATAATTACCTTGGAGTGTATGTGTATATGCTTTTGTTTTTAAAGATGATTCTATACGATCTGGAGAGTCTAGTATATAAGCATAATACAGCATACTATCGGTATGAACTTTGACTTGTTTAAAATCATCAGTATAGCTTTGATAGAACACTGATTTGTAATTGTGTAATTTGTACATTGCGTCAGGTGTTCCAATTTTATTTGCATAATGATCTGCTCTTTTTAAATGGAATTGAGCATTTTCAGTATTTGAAGGAGTAATTCCTAAAAAGCTTAATCCTAAATGCGCAATAAGTAATTGTTCTGAGTTATCATCTTTATGGGCATTTTCAAAAAAAGCTTTTAAATAAGATTCGCCATCATATTGTAAGAAGTCCTGAGAAACTAAAGTATAGTGTAAATCATAATTGATAATATTTGTCATTTTTATATTCTCAGATGAGCGAAATAATTTCTGAGCCTTGAGCTTGAGAGCATACGCTTTTTCTTCTTGATTATTATATCTGTAAGCATCTCCAAGTATATAATAATAACATCCTTTATAAGTCTTAGAAAGTAGAGTGCTATCTACATTTTTAAGTGCAATAAATGCTTTTGCTATATTACGTTGTTCTATATATAACTTCCCTTTATAATAATAGTTGAGATTACTACTATTATTAAGAGGATATAATTGTGAAAGTTCACGTTCAAAAACAGTATAATGTTTATTATCTAATAAAGAGTCCAATTGGGCTACCTGAGTAAATATCTTATTAGATAAGAATAAGCAATATAGCAAAAACAAGTATTTCAAAATTTGAATTTTAGTTTGTTAATTTACAACTATTTATGCAGGGTCCAACACACCTCCACCAACTGTTCTAGGTTCTTCTTCTATTATAATATCAAAAGGTTCTCCACCGATAAACTGTTGAAGGAGTTCTATATTATAATTGTAATCTTTTGAAAGTGTATCAAAAGAAACGTGATGCTGAACAAAAAAACGATAGATAGCAATATGCCAATCTTTAAAATCTTCGTCATGAACTGTAATAACCAAAATTTTATCCTGTGGAAAGCTAGTATGATTAAAAACAGAATCTAGAAATAAAGTTTGTCTGTCCCAATCTAGATTTCCGACAGTTAGTTTTCTACGATCAGTTGGATGTCCATGACTATAAATAGCAAGTAGACAAGGAATGTCTTCACTTGAAATATCATAAGTATTTCTAAGATTGAGGCTGTATGTGTTTTCTGAATCAGATAATTCAACTACTGGAATTTTAGTAGCTATTTCAATTGCATTTTTCTCAATTGAGTACGTTCCTTTACTGTAAAAGGTTTGTTTGTGCGCAGAGGCTTTTGATGTTGTCATTTTTTTTGAGTTTAGGTTAAAAAATTATTAATTTAAATATGCCTCAAAACTAAATGATAGAGGTTATGGAAAACATACCTTGATGAAGGTAAATTTATAAGAGGAACGGTAGTATGCAGAATAATCTTATTGAAGATGTTGCTTTGTCCAAAAACCACTCCATCAAAACACGTATAAATACGCTTAAAAAAGTTGTGGTGTAATTACTCAAGAAACCATGGATTAAGAAGTGTGCTCCTCAAAAACCATATCCTGACTCCCAATTTCAGAAATTAACTGAATCAACACCTTTTCAAATTCGAGAAGTGTTTCTTCGGTGATATTGGCATCTTTACCAAACTTGAAAGGCATAAAACCATTCTTCAGCTTTTTAAAGGAAATAATCCCTGCCTTTGCTGGAAAAGATAGCGCACCAGACTTATAGAACATATACGTATATAAGAGTACTTGAAAAGCTTTTTCATATTTACCTTCTGGTAACAAAAGATCACTCCATTCTTTTATGATAAGATCACCAGGTAATACACTTCCTGATTTATAATCGATAATACGTACCTCGTCATTGCGTATTTCTATGCGATCTGCTGTGCCTTTTAGCACTGTTGGGTATGTGAGTGACTCATGTTGCAATGGAGTCTGTAATTGTTGCTCTAACTGTATAATTCGGATGCGATCTCCTTTTTGGATACATTGCTTTTCAAAAGCAAGAAAATTGATGAGATAGCGTTGTATGACCTCGTAGATAATTAAGTTTTTACCCTTAGAAAGATTCATGCTTTTAAAGATAAGATCAAACTGTGCTTTGATCACAGGCGCTATCTTTGTTTCTATCTGCTCAATATGAGCGATGGTTAAATCCGTATTTACATAAGGTTGATATACATATTCTAATGCATTATGGATAATGGTACCCATTGTATTGGCGGCAACAATTTCTTCAACTTCATCTAGTTCTTTAATGCCTAAGACATACTTATAATAAAAAGCCAAGGGATTGCGTAAATAGGTACCCAGTGACGAAGGAGATAATCCGGAAGCAAATAATTTTCTGAGCCGCTGTATCACGGCATCTGTTTTATGGACACTTTGTACAGGTAAGGTAGTCATCGTTACCGCTGGAGTGGCTACCTCTTGATGAATAGGATGTACGCCTTCTAATTCTAACTGCAGCAGAAAACGACTCTTTTCTGTAGTTCCAATACCTTCTGTTGCCGAAGTATATACGAGATGTATATGTTCTGATCGATGTAATAATCTGTAAAAATGATACGCATATACCGCATCCTTTTCCTGGTATGTAGGTAATTTATGCATGTACTTCAAATCGTACGGGATGTATGAATTACTGCTTTTTCCAGCTGGGAGAATACCCTCCTTAAGAGAGGTAATGATTACATTTTTAAAATCTAGCAATCTGGACTCTAACATTCCCATGATTTGAAGACCCTGATGAGGGTCCCCTTGAAGATCTATCGTTTCAGACGATATAGTATCTCTATAAAAACGGATAAAAGTGGGAATATCTTCTATGTATGTATGCGTGTTATTAAGTGTTGCTAACTTGTTGAATGTTTTATAAAACCCATATAAGTACTCTAGATGAAGAGCGTCTTGAGCTGGATCTAGTGTGTTTTTTAGTATTTGTATAAGAGATAGGCAATTACTAATGGCTTTTACAGGATTTTCTTCCCAAGTTTTAAATAAAATGGTAAAGGATTCAGGAAGCACTGTAAGTGCTAACATATCTTGTAAATCGTGATTGTTTATATAAATAGTATTGGATTGCTGAATGGCTGTAATAATCAATTCAGCTTGATCTAAAAGGAGTTTTTGTATAAGAGGTTGCTGTAGTAGTGTAATTACATTCTTATAATAAAATCCTTTTTGATTATGTTCTTTTTTAAGCGTAAAAAAATGTTCAAATAAGGAAGCAAGTGGTGTTTGCCTTAATGGAATTCCCATGGTTACATTAATATTCTTAATGTTTTTAGGGAGTGCATTTATAATCGGCAATAAAAGGGTTTCATCTCCTAGTACAAGAACTGTTTCATTCAATTGTTCTTTAGAATAGGAAGCAAGAAGGTTTCCAATATATTTTGCAAGCTGTAAACCTTGTGTTACTTCTGTAATGGTGATGTCTTTTGATTCATTATAATGTGTGTAAACAGTTTCAAAAGCATTTGACTTAAAATAAGGCCATTTTTTTATATGCTCTCTCATAAAAAGTGATGCTTCATGCAACGTATTCTCCATGAAATAAGCTTCTGCATCCCAGTAAATTTTACTATTTCCTGTGGCTAATAAAGCTTGTATGAGGTGTTGTTCAGAAGTATTGAGTGCATTAAACCCTAGAAATACATGTTTTTTAGATGCATTATTATGAATATAATGCTCAATATCTTCGGCAGCCTTTCTATAAATAAGTCCTTGGTGAGCCGTATTTGCTTCAAGTAGTATCGTTGAAAAAGCGGAATAATATTCGGGAAGTAGCTTCCAGAATTTAAGATAGTTTTTTATGAGGGAAGTAGCATCCTGTTCTTTAGACCAATGATTCAGATCTTGTATGGCACTTAAGTAGTCAAAAAATGAAGCGTGATCTACAAGATATCGATCAATCTCATTGAAATCACTTAATATAGTTTGCGCCCACCCATAAAAAATAGAAAAAGATTCTTTGTCTTTTGGAGGGGTTATTTTTAGATATGCTTGGTATAGAGCAAATACTTGATCTGTTTGTGAGGCTTGTTTGAGACCAGATAAATATTCTATAAATTCTTCTATACTGTATATTTCAGGAGAAAAAATAGATTTTTCTAGGTGTTGAGCAATACGATTACGAAGAAAGCTACCTGCCCGTCTACTTGGAACAATAAATGCAACAGAAGAAAGATCATCATATTCTTCTAAACACTTAATGATAACATCTTCTATAAATGATTGCATGAATCTAAAATAATTACTTCTATTTAAAAATAGATAGTGTTCCTAAATAAATTATGGAAATAAAAAAAGCCTCGCAATTGCGAGGCTTTTTATTATAGATTATTATGTTCTATTGCTCAAGAATAGAAAGCTCTACACGTCTGTTTTCTTGACGTCCAGCAGCAGTTTTGTTAGAAGCAATTGGTCTAGCTTCACCGATACCTTTAGACTCTAAACGAGAAGCAGCAATACCTTTTCCAGTTAAGTAACTTCTTACAGAAGCAGCTCTTTCATTAGAAAGGTTTAAGTTGTATGCATCACGTCCTCTATCGTCAGTATGACCTTCGATTAAGAAACGAGTTGTTGGGTATTCGTTCATTATTTTAGCAACATTATCTAACGTTGCGTTAGATTCAGCACGGATAGTGGCAGCATTGTTATCAAAAAGAACTGATTTGAACTGTACATTAAGCTCGTTAAGAACTTCTACAGATACTTCAGGACATCCATTATTAGCTACAGTACCTGCAACTTCTGGACACTCATCATCTTTATCTAATACACCATCACTGTCTTTATCTTGGTAAGGACATCCATTGTTTGCACGTGGACCAGCTTCGTTTGGACAACCATCGTCAGCATCTTTGATACCATCGCTATCAGCATCTGGACAACCACCTAAGGCAGCAACACCAGCTACAGTAGGACAAGCATCTTTAGGATCAGGAATACCATCACCATCAGTATCAGGACAACCTTCAAATTGAGCTTCACCAGCTACAGTAGGACAAGCATCTTTAGAATCTTGGATACCATCACCGTCAGAATCAGGACATCCGTCAAATTCAGGAATACCAGCAACTTCTGGACAAGCATCATCTTTGTCATATATACCGTCACCATCAGTGTCTTTTCCTCCAAAAGAGAAACCTATAGAAGCAGAATGTTGAAAGTGCTTAGGACCTTTATCCTCTTCAAATACATGCTTATATAATGACTGAACTCCAACGTTAAAGTTTTCTGATAACCAGAAACGAGCACCAACACCTCCATTAGCAGTTCCAAATCCAGGAGTTCCTCCTGTAAGTTGACTGTCTAACCAAGTATAACCAGCTCCAACCTTTAAATAAGGATCAAACCAAGTACTACCTATAACTTCTTTAAGACTATATGAAACAGCTCCGTCTACAGCATAATGCTGTAATTCGTTTACAGGGCTACTATCTCCTAATTTATCAATTCTGTTTAATGTTCCAGTTACACCAACTACGAATCCGTCACCAACATATCTAGATATGTTAATGTAAGATACAGAAGGAAGAATGTTCCAGTGATCATTTACATTATAAAATTCTTCAAATAAGCCTCCTCTAACTTCAAGGTTAGTACCAGCTTCGCGAGCACGGTCTCCTACTGGGTAAGTGTCAATAGCATTGGCACCGACGTTAATTGCCCAAGGGTTATTTTTGTCTTGTGCATTCACCGACCCGATTACCATGATCAGAAGCGAAGCAACTAAAAATCTGCTAAGATGTTTCATTGTTTATTCTTAATTTTAAGTGTTAATTAAAAGCAAAAGTAAGTTGTTAAAACTAATCAACAAAGATAAAAGTATTAAAATTTTAGAAAATAGCCTGACGATAGTGTAAAGAATGTTAATTAATAACGCCTAATTCTTTTCCTACTTTAGTAAACGCGTGAATAGCCTTATCTAAATGTTCAACTTCGTGAGCAGCGCTTAATTGTACACGTATACGGGCTTTTCCTTTAGGTACAACGGGAAAAAAGAAACCTATAACATAGATTCCTTCGGCTAATAAAGCATCTGCCATTTGTTGTGAAAGTTTGGCGTCATATAGCATCACAGGAACAATAGCAGAATCCCCATCTATAATATCAAATCCCGCTTTTTTCATCCCATTTTTGAAATATGTGGTGTTTGAAGCTAGTTTATCACGTAAAGAAGTGTCGTTTTCTAACATATCAAATACCTTAATAGAAGCTCCTACAATAGCTGGCGCTAATGAATTGGAAAAAAGGTAGGGTCTACTACGTTGCCTTAAGATTTCTATAACCTCTTTTTTGGCAGTTGTATATCCTCCCATAGCACCTCCCATAGCTTTCCCAAGAGTACCTGTAATAATATCAATACGGCCCATAACTCCTTTTTCTTCCAGCGTACCTCGACCAGTTTTTCCTATAAACCCAGTAGCATGACATTCATCTATCATCACCAAAGCATCATACGCATCGGCTAAATCACATATTTGATCTAATGGAGCCACAAGCCCATCCATAGAGAATACACCATCGGTTACTATGATTTTATGACGTGCTCCAGCTTCATTTGCCTTTTTAAGTTGCTCTTCTAAGTCTTGCATATCGTTATTTTTATATCGATAGCGTGCAGCTTTACACAAACGTACCCCGTCTATAATAGAAGCGTGATTTAAAGAATCAGAGATAATAGCATCTTCAGCGCCTAATAATGGTTCAAAAACACCTCCATTTGCATCAAATGCAGCTGCATATAAAATAGTATCCTCAGTACCATAAAAATCGGCTATCTTTTGCTCCAGTTTTTTATGTATATCTTGAGTACCACATATAAAACGTACAGAACTCATTCCAAAACCATGTGTGTCCATAGCATCTTTTGCAGCTTGGATTACTTCTTTGTTAGAAGAAAGGCCTAAATAATTATTAGCGCAAAAATTAATGACCTCTTCTCCTGTAGAAATTTTGATCACAGCATCTTGAGGAGATGTGATAATACGTTCTTTTTTATAGAGTCCTGCTTCCTTAATAGAAGCAAGTTCGTTTTGTAAGTGCTCTTGTATTTTTCCGTACATGGGTTTTAGTTTTTTGCAAATGTATAGATTATTATACCAAATGGATTTTAAAATTATGCTTAAATAATTCTATGTTTATTATGAAGGATGAATACGTTAGAAGTACGTTGTTAGTATCATTTTTAGAGTTCATTTGGGGTCACACCTTAATAATAGTCACATCCTTATTAATGTATATTAAAAATAGATGTTTAATAGCAATGTCCATCTCACGCAATAGATGAGCGTATTGTTGTATCTGGTAGGCATGGGTTTCTGAAGGGATTCCTGTTTTATAGTCCATGATGATAGCCTCTCCTTCAGGTAAAATTTCTATTCTATCTGGAATATGAACAGTTCCATCTGCCGAAAGGATTTGTCGTTCATTATATACCGTATTTGCTTGAGAGAAATACGGAAGTAATTCAGGATGATTCACAACGCTTGATAGCACAGCACGAACAACTTCTTTTTCTTCTGCAGCAATGATACCTTCAAATACGGCTTCAGAAACAGCGTGATCTAGATCTTCACGATCGATGATCTTAGCCATAAGTTCGTGAATTAAATTTCCATATGTAATAGCACTCTGACGTTCTTCATTCCATAAAAAACCAGCTTTGGTAATGGTGCGAATGTTATGTGATTCTTTTGAAGAAGATAAGAAAGGAATCGTGACCATTTCTTTTGTCGCTTCCTCTTCGTTTTGTTCTTTTATTTGGGTTTCCCCAAACACATAGGTTTCTTCAGTACCATTCCATAGACCTCTTTCTTTGAGATAGGCTACAAATAAGTCACTAAATGTTTTTGGATCACTAGTGGGATTTGTTTTGGTTCCGCTTTCGCGAAAGCGTGACAAGACATACACCCGCTCTACAGCTCTGGTAAGGGCTACATATAAGATATTAACAGCATCAAACTGTTGTTGTGCGATACGCTCTTCATATAATAAGGATCCATGTGCACTATACGAAGCAACGTCTGTTTTGTGACCTATGAGTAAATGCTCAAAACCAGCAAAATCAGACGCGTCTGTAGGATACCAATGATGTTCATTACGGTGAGAGTACAACTCAGAATCGGCATACGGGTAAATGACCACCTCAAACTCAAGACCTTTCGATTTATGAACACTCATGATTTGTACTGCATCACTTTGTGTAGGAGCAACAATACTTAAGCTGTCTTTCTTTTCTTCCCAATAGGTCAAAAAACCGATGAGACCTCCATTATTTTTTTGAGTGTATTCAAAAATGGTGTTGAGATAACCAAACAAATAAGCGTCAGCTTCTTTTTCAAGATGAAAGGCACGTACAATATACTCTACGCCTTCATAAAGCGGTAATGATTCAAACAACGAAGGCGAGAAATAGATGTGTCTTTCTTCCAGTCCTTTTATAAAATCGGCAGTAGGTGCTTTTGCCCATTGCTCATAAAACCCATGAACATCTTCGACCCTAAACCTATTGGCTAGAAACGAAAGCATTTTTAAGGTGATTTGAGGTGTATTGGGTTGTAATTGTAACTCTAGAATCGCATGCACAAAACGGACCGCTGGCGCACTTTGTATTAAAAGACTCTCTGAAGAAACTACCTTTACTTGATTTGCAGCCAAATATTGCGCAATATGAGCTCCGTGCCTGTTGGTCCGAGTTAGAATACAGATATCACTTTTAAGAAATCCCTGCGCTACAACATCATTGATAATTTTTAAGACTTCTTCTGTATAGAGTTCATCAGCATCTTGTGCCGTTT
>CAKZKZ010000415.1 GCA_937124495.1 uncultured Dokdonia sp.
TGCTGTATCAATACTATGAACTGATCCTTTTAAGTTCAGTTTATGCGCTATTAATGTGTTTAGAAAATCTTTGTTACCTATAACTCCTTTTAAAAAGGGATTTACGTTTTCTTCTTCAGTTAGCATTGCATAAGCTTCCCACTTAACATTAGCACTAGCGCCTGCATACAAACCTATAAGTCCTTTATAAGTAAGTGAATCATAACCTGAATCTTCCAATGCTGACCAAACCACTTCATGAAATACTCTAATCTGTGGATCCATAATTATCGCCTCACTAGACAAATACCCAAAAAAGTTAGAATCAAAAAATTCTTTCCCCTCCAAATAAGAGTTGGATCGTACATAATTATCATTTCCGATTGTATATTCTGAGATTCCTGAAGACCTTAATTCCTCTTCAGTAAAATGACTAATCGATTCTCTACCATTCTTCAAATTATCCCAAAAATGTACCTTGTCTTTAGCTCCTGGAACCCTTATTGACATGCCTATTACAGCGATATCATTACTATGGTCATAAGTCTCAGTCTGTTTATATACTGATATCAATTTATTTAATTCCTCCTTAGAAGTAATTAAACTTGACTCTTCCTTGGATAATAAGTCTGCCTGTAATCTTATTGTACTATACTGAAATAATTTTCTGATTGAAATACAAAAATTGAATGTTTTTTCAATTTCCGTATTTAAAGCCACAAGCATTAAAGAATTACCTCCTGCTTGGAAAAACCCAATATCCACACTAATTTCCTCTTTCCAATTCAATACTCGTTTCCAAATCAAATTCAATTTTTCTTCTATCTCATTCCTTGGTGCTACATACTCAACTCCCGTTGATAACCCTAAGCCCTTTGGATTTGGTAATGACTTCTTATCTATCTTCCCATTTGATGTTAACGGCATCTGATCTATCTGAACAAAATATGCCGGCAACATATACTCTGGTAAAATTGGTTTTAAACTCGATCGTAAATCTGAACTGTTTTGAGAAGTTTTTGACGTAATATACGCTACCAACTCTTTCTCGCCTGAATCATTCTCTTTGGCCTGAACCACCGCTTCATCTATCCCTTCTTGCAATAACAAAGAACTCTCTATCTCTCCTAACTCTATCCGATATCCCCTGATCTTTACTTGATCATCTATTCGACCTACAAACTCAATGTTACCGTCTGATAACCACCTACCTAAATCACCTGTCTTATATAAACGTTCTCCTTCTGAAAATGGATTCGGTATGAACTTCTCTTTAGTGAGCTCTGGCTGATTTAAATACCCCCTAGCTAATCCATCTCCTGCGATACAGATTTCCCCTGTTATACCTATAGGTTGAAGATTATTATTACCATTCAATATATGTATCTGAGTATTTGATATTGGACGACCTATTGAAACCTGTTCTCCCGATTCAATTTTAAATACTGTGCTATATGTCGTGTCTTCTGAAGGTCCATATAAATTTCTTATCTCCTTTATGTCAGCACTTAGTTCACTTATATAGTTTTGAGGAATAGGCTCTCCTGCCATATTAAGCACCGAAATAGAATTGAAACTCTCACCCTGTGAAAGCAACGACCCAACGACACTTGGCACTGTATTCAATAAGATCTTTTGATCAGTAGATAAATATTTTGAAATTGATAACGCATTTTCCAACACTTCTAGAACCTTACCTCTAGTCAAAGTGAAAAACATCTCAAAAACAGATAAGTCAAAACATATAGAAGTGACAAATAACGTTTTGTCAAAATTTGAAGTTTCGAACTCCGTATAACACCAATTGATAAATGAGTAGGCGTTCTTATGCTCAATCATTACTCCTTTTGGGGTTCCTGTAGAACCAGATGTATAAATAATATACGCTAGATGCTCTGGTTCTAGAGATACACTTAGTTTTTTTGTTGAATACTCTTCTTGATCTCTTTGAAACCTTGCTAACTCCTCAGCATCTATACAAACCTTGCACCCACCATCTTCTTTCATGTACGAAATTCGATCCGCTGGATAAGATGGGTCTATAGGAACATACGCTCCTGAGGATTTTAACACTCCCAATATGGAAATGATCATCCACTCACTACGTTCCAATTCTATACCGACCAATTCATCTGGCTGAATATTGTAGTTATGATTCAAGTAATGGGCTAGTTGATTAGACTTCTCTTCTAAGTCACGATAAGTAAGCTCCGTGCCTTCAAAAACTACTGCTACATTATCTGGAGTCTTTAAGACCTGTGACTCAAA
>CAKZKZ010000416.1 GCA_937124495.1 uncultured Dokdonia sp.
TACTATTATGAGACGCAAACGTACAGAGACAGTAAAGGGAATTCTAAAACACGAAGAGTGCGTAAAACACGATGGTATCCAGCTTCAGGAAGAATTTCTGGTTTTGTAGATGATACGTTGATAAAAGCCTCAAAACAGAAAGCAGGACGAATTCCTACATCAATTGCGCGTTGGGATTTAAAAAAATTACAGCCTTTTAATAGTAGTTTTTTAAGAGGATTTATTACAGAAAAATATACAATTCCATTACAGCAAGGGCATCTAGAATCTAAAGAAGAAGCCCGTCGTATTGCAGATCGTTGGTGTAGGCAAGATATAGGAGGAGATACACAACGTGTGAGTAGTATTGATATGAAGCTCTCTGAGGAGACTTTTAAACATATATTACTTCCTGTATATGTAAGCTCATACAGATATAACGGGAAGGAGTATAACTTTTTTGTAAATGGAGAAACAGGTGCTGTTTCTGGAAGTAGGCCTTATTCTTTCTGGAAAATATTTTTTGCAGTACTATTAGTACTGATGCTAATTGGTGTTGCTGTTTATTTTGGACAACAATCTCAATGATAGTACTTACAATTAAAAAGAAGGGGCAAATCCTTCAAAAATGATATTGTCATAGATCTGAGTATATGAATCCATTTGGGCTTGACTCCGCACGGTCCAAAGTAGTACAGGAACTCCTTTTTCTTTAAAATGGGACACTCTTTTATTGGGTAAGTCATCTATATCATATGCGATAAAATCAGGATGCATGTTTTTATTGAGTTGTAAATAGTTGTAGATATAATTTAGAGGTTTGACCGCAAGTGAGGGCTCTGCCAGTTGCCCTACAGGGTAGCTGTGGTTTTGTTTGCTAAGCCATTTTACAGAAGACCTATTAAAAGATTGCAAGGCAATGTCTCCTTGATACTCTTTAAGTAATAAAAGCGTGTTTTTTTCTAGATTTTTAGAGCGGCTATGTGTTTTAAATTCTATGAGTAAAGGGACTTGTCCTTTTACAAAATTCAGTACTTCTTGAAGGGTAGGGATGGTTTGAGATGTTTTAAAAAGGGTATACGTTGTTAGTTCTTCTTTTTGTAATGATGCTGTCTTTTTCGAGCTATGACATACTCGTTTTAAATCTGTATCGTGAAAAACAATTACAGTTCCATCCTTTATAATTTGTATGTCAAGTTCTATCGGGTATTTTTCTTTTATTGCTTTCGCGAAAGCGGATAAAGAATTTTCAGGAATTGTATGATTACCGTCGTGTAAACCACGATGAGCGATGGGAGTGGAGGTAAGCCATGTTGGAATGATGCTCATATAGTAAAGATGTAAAAGGCGATGTATTAAAAGAAGCTAATTGTCATCTTAAGCTTGTCGAAGGGAAATGGATAATCAAAGGATTAAAAACTTCGACAAGCTCAGTTTGACAAACTAAAAATACTTTTTAGATATCCTTCAAAAAGCATGAAGGCATTATTCTTTTCCGTAATCATGCTCATCTTGCCATTTTTTAAGTTCATCCCATTTTCCTTCGGCAGCTAGTTTTGCTTGTAAAGGCCAACTTTTAGGACGATATATTTCAAATCGTTTTCCGCCACTATTTAGAACTTCTTGACATTTTTCTATAGATGTATCTGCAAGTGCAACCCATGTTTTTATGTCAAAATTATGGAAGAGTTCTTTAATTTTTGGACCAATTCCTTCTACAAGTGTGAGATCATCTTCTTTTATGGTTTTTCCAAAAGCAGCTTTTGCTGCCGATGCATCAAACGGAATAGCTGTCACTGTAGAAGAGGTTGTATCTACAGTTTTACTTGCAAATGATGATGACATGCTAGCGCTACTACTTGCTGCAACGGGTACCGCAGCGGCTATTATTTTAAGTTCTGAACGACAGGCTTCTAGGTCTGCTTGTAAAGAAGCGTTTTTACGTCTCCATAAGTCGAGATCATTATTAGGATCTTCTCCTTTTCCAAAAAGACGTCCTAATAAGTATCCTAAAATTGCGCAGATAAGACCTACGATTAAAGGGATGAGCCAACAAGGTATATTTTCCATGTTATTTTATTTTTTGTGAGTTTAGTTTATGGTGACGATAGAGCGTCTGTTTTTTGCACGACCCGCTGCCGTTGTATTTGAAGCTATCGGTTGGTCTGGGCCTTTTGATGAGGTGATTATTTTTTCTTCAGAGACACCATTACGAACAAAATATGCTTTTAGGTAGTTAGCTCGTTGTTTTCCAAGAGTTGTATTTGTAATACGACCACCCGTGTTATCTGTATGCCCCTCTATAGTGACAGAAGAACCAGCTACTTTGTCTAAATAGCGACTGATGTCTGCAATTTTTTGACGTTGTGCTACTGAGAGATCTATAGATGCTTGTCCGTTTTCAAAGTTAAGAACTAAAGGATCGTCATTAATACGTTTTTTGAGTGCTTCTAATTCTTGAGCTTCATTATTGATTTTTTTACTTATCTCATAGCTTACGGGGCCTTCATATCGTATTCCATCTGTCGTAAGGGAGCTGTCTTCTTCTCCAAATATGTTTATCTGACTAGAAGCGATTCCGTTAGTACTTATATAGTTCTTAATGGCATTTGCTCTTGCGATTCCTAAATTAGGAAATGCAGATGAGTTTTTTTCACTAGGAGCATAGCGTCCAGTGATATCTATAGATTTTTTAGGATGATCCTTGAGATATGTTTGTAATTGATGAATACCTTTATTGACTCCTTGAGATACAGGAGTTATGATCGAGTAATCAGAAACATTAAAATTAAAGTTATCATTGCTTGTATATGCAAATGTGCCATCATGATCAGCATCTTTAAATGTAAATCCTTTGTTTGTGACTACTATAGGGGTTACTTCTTTTGGATTGTTTTGAATATCTTCTGTTGTGTTTTTAGTCTCTGCATTACAGCACATAAACCACATTAAAATCATTCCAATGACAATCGTAAGCAAAATACCAAAACGGTATTTCGTTTTCTTGCTCATTCTAGTTAGGTTTGGTTAATAGAATTATAAAGTTAAGAAAAAACGGTTATAAAAAAAGGGTTTTTAAAAGCCCTTATATTCGTAGAATACACCTTGTTGTTTTTACTAAGGTTAATAGTTATTGTTGTTTTGTCTTTACTAAAGAAATGATGCCAAATAAAGGGCCTATTCCTAATATTAATAATAGGTACTTAGCATCCAGATGAGATTGTAAAAGAAGTAGTAATTGAATACTCACAATCGTAATGGCAAAACCAATACAGTTTACAATGGTAAGCGCAGTTCCTTTATATATAGAATTTGCGTTTTGAGCAACAAGTGTTGAAAACATGGGGGAATCTGAAATGACAACCATTCCCCAAAGGGATAGTATGATCAAAAATAAAGTTTGAGAAGGGATCATAAATAGCAAAGGAGAAACCACACAAAAAGCCCCAGAGAGCGTAAGTGATACGAATGCTGTTTTTTTAGCTCCCTTATGCAAAGAAATATATCCACTTATGATACATGCAATAGCTCCTATTCCTATTACTATAAAAGAAGAGATCGCAGTATTTAAGGAACTACTTGGATGTATCGCAGTATATGTTGTTATGATAAAGGGAACAAAAGCCCAGAAAGCATAGAGTTCCCACATGTGTCCAAAATATCCAAAAGCTGCTGCTTTAAACTTTTTGTTTTTAAAAATTTTAATGACCACCGAAAAATCTAAAGAAGGGCTTTTTTTTCTATAAGGGCCATCTGGCACCAAGAAATATAAAAGCAACCCTCCTGAAATAGCAATGATAGAGGTGATCACAAGGATGGTTTTCCAAGGGAGCTCTTCTGTAAAGCCTTTTAATAGATGTGGAAAAGCAGTGCCTAACACAAGAGCTCCTACCAGAAATCCTAAAGACTTCCCTAATCCTTTATGGTAATAATCAGCTGCGATCTTCATTCCTACGGGATAAATACCAGCTAGGAAAAATCCATTTAAGAATCGCAACATAAGAATACTTGTCAGGGTATTATGATCCCAAATAATAATCAAATTAAAAAGAGCG
Source organism: uncultured Dokdonia sp. (assembly GCA_937124495.1). GTDB lineage: Bacteria > Bacteroidota > Bacteroidia > Flavobacteriales > Flavobacteriaceae > Dokdonia. The sequence continues at coordinate 4,035 of CAKZKZ010000416.1, forward strand.
GCAACCAAAGCACTTATGACAAATACTTTTGAAGGAGAAAATCGATCGGCAACACTAAGAATGGCAAATACTAATGTCCCTATAATAAATCCAAATTGTACAGCAGATGTTATATGAGCCAGTGTATTTTCGGGTAATGAAAAATGGATAACAAGATCTTGTAATATAGCTTTACTGGAAAACCAATGGGAGG
>CAKZKZ010000417.1 GCA_937124495.1 uncultured Dokdonia sp.
ATAGGTGTAATATTAGGAAGTCTCATTGTTTTTATACAACAACTGTTTGGACTCGTAAATATTACAGCATCTCTCCCCTATCCCGTACGTTTTGAGTTTTTAAATGTAGTGATCGTATATGCTACCATACTCACATTAGGGATTTTTGCAGCAAGACTTGCTGCTAGCAGAATAAATAATAGCTTCTTAGCTAAAACCGCTTAAAATTTAAAATCGGATAAAAATAATTAGCTAAATAAACTCATACCCAGCAAATTCTTTTTCGATAAGATCCATAGCAGCAAATACATCTTCACTTCGATCGCTAGTAACGAGTTTCATCCGATATTCTTTAAAATGCGGAATCCCTCGAAAATAGTTGGTATAATGACGTCTAGTTTCAAAAACACCTAAGACTTCTCCTTTCCAGTCTAATGACATTTGCAAATGACGTCTAGCTGCTTCAATGCGTTCTTCCATCGTAGGAGGTTTACATCTTTCTCCCGTCTCCATATAATGTTTCACCTCTTTAAAAAACCAAGGATACCCAATACTAGCCCTTCCTATCATAGCCCCATCAAGACCATACTTATCTCGCATCTCTACCGCACGTTCTGGAGTATTAACATCTCCATTACCAAAGACAGGAATATGCATTCTAGGGTTATTTTTCACCTCCGCTATAGGGTACCAATTAGCATCTCCTTTATACATCTGTGCTCGTGTACGCCCATGTATAGAAATCGCTGCACAACCTACATCTTGTAATCGCTCTGCTACCTCAACAATCTTGATACTATTGTCATCCCACCCTAAACGTGTTTTTACCGTTACAGGAAGCTTAGTATGCTTCACCATAGCTTCTGTAAGCTTCACCATAAGGTCAATATCTTTAAGAATACCAGCTCCAGCACCTTTAGAGACTACTTTTTTAACAGGACAACCAAAATTAATATCTATAATATCTGGTCCACTTGCCTCAACAATCTCTACACTTTTAAGCATAGATTCCATCACGGCTCCAAAAATTTGAATTCCTACAGGACGTTCTTTTTCGTAAATATCCAACTTCATGACACTTTTTGCAGCATCACGTATCAAGCCTTCTGAAGAGATAAATTCTGTATACACAACATCTGCTCCTTGTTCTTTACACAATGCACGAAAAGGCGGATCACTTACGTCCTCCATAGGCGCCAGTAACAACGGAAAATCTCCTACATCTATATCTCCTATTTTTGCCATATCTAGGCAAAATTACCATATTTGCACCTTATATCATATACTATGTCTTTATTAAAATATTTTGTTGCTATTTTTTTACTCATAAGCATTGGATCTTGTTCTACAGATGCTAATAAACCTGAGAACGTTATTCCAGAAATGGAAGTGCCTGAAGAAGGAGATGACACAAATGAAGAAGAAGAGGAAGCTGAAAATGTTTTTGAGGGTGATATAGTATTAACAAATCAAGATGAAATTGACGATTTTGGGTCAAACAACTATACCTTAGTAACAGGTAACGTATCTATTATTTATGATGAAAACAATCCAAGTGGCCCAGAAATCACAAGTTTATTACCCTTAATTTCAATAGAAACTATAAGTAATGATTTACTCATTCAAACTCTCAATGATTTAGAAAATCTAGACGGGCTAGAAAATATTGTAAATATATTTGGTAATGTATCTCTTGTAGGTAGCTCTAGCTTACTCAACATAAACGGAATATCAACTGCTAATTTTAATAAACTTTTATTCCTACAATCTTTGTCTGCTTTAGAAACTTTCCCTGAATTTAATCAAATTACATCTTTAGAAATACTTAGAGTTCAATCGCTTTCTATTCAAGAACTAAACTCATTAAATAACCTAACTGAAATTTCTCTAGAAATAAGTATCGGCAGTAATAATATGCTCGAAACTATAAGCGGATTCCAAACTTTAGAAACTGTTGGCGGTAATTTTAATTTATCTGGACATGACTCTTTACAAACAGTAAATGGATTTACATCCCTTAGTACAATAGACGGAGATATATCAATCGTAGGTAACTTAATGCCTAATATTGATTTTTTACAAAATATTCAAACTGGGAGGAGCATATATATAGGTGGCAGCACTTCAAATGAAATATTAAATATTAGTGGCTTGCAAAGCTTAGTTTCTTGCAAATTTCTAACATTAGAAAATATCAATTCAACAAGCATAGAAAGTTTGCAATCATTTTCAGAAGTAGAATCTATTCGGATTACAAATTGTCCTAATCTAACAAGTCTAAATGGGCTCGAAAATTTAGGCCCTAATCTAAGTCAACCCTCAACAATAGCTACTTTTATGCAAAACGAAAACTTAACTGATTTTTGTGCTATAACAAATCTTGTGGTAAGTTCTCCTAATATTACATTTACTACTATTTTTAATGGATTTGACCCTACAGAGCAAGATATTTTATCAGGAAATTGTTCTATGTAACACTAATCCTTCACAAATACTACCTCTTTATTCAGTTCTTCTCCTTTTCTATCAATCACAACGGTAGTCGTATCTCCTACGTCAAAAGTAGAAAGTACACGCATATAACTCATCATATCTACGACGGTGCTATCTCCCATTTTGATGACCACATCTCCTTTTTCTAGACCTGCGTTTTGAGCTGCCCTACCTTCACTCACACCATCTATACGCATTCCTTTGCCTGAAAAAAGATAATCAGGAACAACACCTAACCCAACTTTAAAGCTAGGAACAGCAGCACTCTCATCTTTTGTTTTGGTAAATGTAATTTTACCATTATTATCCAACTCTGCAACAATGTTTAAGATATATTCTTCCACCATACGCATTCCTTCATAATTCAGCTTCTCACTATCATCACCTGGCTTATGATAATCATCATGTTGCCCAGTAAACAAGTGTAATACAGGAATATCATTTAAATAAAATGATGTATGGTCAGATGGTCCAACGCCACTTTCATGTTCAGCTAACTGAAAAGAGGAATTTGCCGCAAACACTGTCTGATTCCATAGTGGAGACGTCCCTATTCCATGAACTGCAAGTGCTTTTTCTTCATTAAGCCTCCCTACCATATCCATATTGATCATATAGTTCATTTCAGAAAGAGGTACTGTTGCATTTTTAGTAAAGAAGTTAGACCCCAATAACCCCATTTCTTCTCCAGAGAAAGCAATAAAAAGATAGTTATTCCCTTGATATTTTTCGTTTTGAAGTTTTTCAGCCAACTGTAACATCACCGCAACACCACTGGCATTATCATCGGCACCATTATGAATGGCCGGACCTTCTCGATGTAAAGATCCTTCACCTCCCATTCCTAAATGATCATAATGCGCGCCAATCACAATCGTATTAGGTGCTTTATGATCTAGATATCCTATCACATTCGTTCCAGTGATAAGGGAGTCGTTTCCGCTTTCGCGAAAGCGTACTTCCCCATGTGGATCATTTTTAGGGGCAAATGTAAATGTCTGAAAGAAAGTACCTACATTTCCTTTTGGAGATAATCCCAAAGACGCAAAGCGTTCTTGAATATAATGAGCAGCTTTTAATTCTCCCTCAGTACCGGTTTCACGGCCTTGCAAATCGTCTGATGCAAGAAAGGCAACATCATCTTCCATCGTCACTGGAATAACAATTTCTTTTTTACAAGAAACCAAAGCGATCAACGCAAGACTTAAAAAAAGATTTTTCATAGAAGAAAACTGTATTTTTGCACAAAATTAATGATTTATACTCGTATGAAACACTTTTATATACTTGTCATTGTTTTTGCATGTATAGCTTGTAAAGAAAACGCATCGCAATCACCTACAAAAACTAAGGAAGCAGAAGCCGTTTCTAAAGCTCAAAACAATCCATTAATCTACCCTGAAGAAGTTCACTTCAAAAACATTCAACAAGTTACTTTTGGGGGAGATAACGCTGAAGCTTACTGGAGCTTTGATGACAAACAACTTGTTTTCCAATCTAATTATAAAGATTGGGGAGTCGAATGTGATCAAATGTTTTTAATGAATCTTGGAGAGACTTTTAAAGACAGTAAACCTCCAATGATCTCTACAGGATTAGGGCGTACTACCTGCGCTTACTTTCTTCCCGATAATAAATCATTTGTATATGGTTCTACACATCTAGGAGCTAAAGAGTGCCCTGAAGTTCCGTGACGGAAAAATGGCAATTACGTATGGCCTGTATACGACACGTTTGACATTTTTGTTTCTGATCTTGAAGGAAATATTACAGGACAACTTACAGACCAACCTGGATACGATGCAGAAGCTACAGTATCACCAAAAGGTGACAAAATCGTTTTTACGTCTACGCGTA
>CAKZKZ010000418.1 GCA_937124495.1 uncultured Dokdonia sp.
ACTTAACTTTATATCAAGTCGTATTTTAAATTGATCTTTGCCACTGACATCGTTAAGCACTTTGTTTGTTACATTTAACAAATCTGTAAAAGGGATTTCTAAGGTAGTCCTAGGTAGTCCTACAGGACCCATAATAAATGAATCAGCAGGAAGTGATTTCACTAAAACTTCACTACTAGAAGTTCCTCCATTAGATGATGTATTATCTAGAAATTGTGCATACACATCTACACTTTCAAAAAGATCTCCATCCAGTTCGTCTTGTTCCTCAAGGTCTACGCTATATACTCCTGAAGAATCTCCAACGATAAAAGTGGTATTATTAAACTGAAGGGTTCTTAGTACGGCACCATAAGTGATGCCTTCTTCTACAACCTCAATAGTCTTCTCATCAGAAGAGCAATTGATGCATAGAAAGGCGATTATTAAAAAGTAAATATATTTCATTGGTGGTTAGTTTTTGAATAAGACCAATGTAAAAACAACTATTTATTAAGCCGTAGCAACCGATAAAGATTACCTCTTTTATTATGAATTCCCGTTAGAAGATAACCTGTCATTTACGTATTCAACTTCAGTTTTTCCATGCGGTTTTGCTTTTCCATGCTCGTCTAGACCGACCATCACAATACGTTCTATCGTAATAATAACCTCTCGTGTCATTTTATTACGCACCTCACATTTAAGAGTTAAAGAAGCGTTACCAAACTTTGTCACCTCAAGACCTATCTCTATTATATCTCCCTTCTTTGCGCTTGCGCGAAAATCAATCTCACTCATATACTTGGTCACCGTACGTGGATTTTCAAGCTGAATGATAGCATATAACGCTGCCTCTTCATCGATCCATTCTAACAACCTACCTCCAAAAAGGGTTCCATTCGGATTCAAGTCTTCAGGCTTTATCCATTTACGTGTATGAAAGTTCATAATTCAAAAATCTATAAAAGTAATTGTGTCCAATATGGGTGTAAACAAAATTACAAAAAAGCGCAAACCTTTCAAGACTTACGCTTTCTAAAACTATCATTCATGTGTGTTATTTAATACTATTTTTAATTAAAGATATTTCACACCCTTATTTAGTTCTTAAAAACTGAATATATCCTTACTTCTGGGGCACTTTCTAAAAACGGCTTCAGTTCTCTAACTACATCATTCTCAAATAATGTAGTAGATAAATACGCATTTGCTTTATCTTCCGATTCAAAGCCATGAAGTACTTGCACATCCTCCGTTCTTATTAAGAGTTCTTTAGAAGTTGCTCCATCTATTTGTTTTAAAAATGGTTGTTTATACTTTACATAAACACCCGCTGCACTTCCTCGATTTTCTTGCTTTATATTTAAAGTAATTTCTAAATAAGCAGTTGTCTCTTTTTTGTCCATTGTCATTGACGTAAATGTTACAAATGTTATTGCTGCAAATGCAAACAATACTCCAATTGATAACTTTCTTTTAATACTCATTGTTATTGTTTTTGATTATTACAATACAAAAGTATGTTCAATAAGAACCACAAGAGATGGACAAAAACGACTTAAATTAGTAAAATTAGGAAATAGAATTTCTGGTTTGAAAAGACAAACACTTTAAACGTGTTTTTATCTTTCATGGCTTTCATAAATTATACATTCCTATTATTGAAATATAGGAATGTAAACAATAAAGTCCTTTAATATTATTCTGTTTATTCCTAAACAATTATTGATGTCATATACGCTTTCGCGAAAGCATACCTACACCAAATACCATAGTAATGTAGAAACCACAAGACCTACCAATGCAATAAGCGTGGTCATCACTGTCCATGATCGAAACGTTTCTTTTTCCGTAAGCCCTAAATATTGTTTTACTAACCAAAATCCACTATCATTTACATGTGAAAAAATAGTAGCTCCAGAAGCAATGGCAATCACAAGTACAGCCAATTGCGGCTGACTTGTATCTGTCAAGCCTAATAAAGGCGCTGTAATTCCAGCAGCAGTAATCATAGCTACCGTGGCAGATCCCTGTAAAACTCGTACAATAGCAGCTACAATAAATCCAAATACTACAGGAGGGAAAAAGTCTCCACTTAAGGACTCTGCAATCATTTTACCTGCGCCTGTATCAATCAATATTTGTTTAAATGCACCACCTGCTCCTGTAAGTAATATAATAACACCTGCTGGATATAGAGATTTTGTAGAGATATCTAGTAATTGCTGTTTTGAGAATCCTTTATTAATTCCTAATACATACCAAGCGACCAAATTTGCTATAATAAGTGCCACAAATGGGTGTCCTAATAGTCCTGTAGCATACGTAAGCCAGGTTGGTAAAGTATCTTGATCAAAAAGCGGACTTCCTAATACCGTATTACACACGATTAATAAAATAGGAATGGCTATAATAAGTACGATCGTCAATGCCGATGGCGCATTTTCCGGAATCTCGTTTGTAGTCACCATATCTTCTGGTGTCTCGATATGCATGGTTTTTGATAAACGTTTGGCAAGCATAGGTCCTGCAATAATCGCTGCAGGTAAACCTGCTATAAATCCAAAAATAATGACATAGCCTAGATCGGCTCCTAAAATATCGGCAACAGCAATAGGTCCTGGTGTAGGTGGGATAAATGTATGCGTAATAGCAAGTCCTGCAAGTAAAGGAATGGCATATAAAAACAATGATTTCTTGGTTTGTTTTTGCAATGCATATATCAAAGGAACCAGAATAATAAAGGCCACATCAAAAAACACTGGAATCGCAACTAGAAACCCCGTAAGCATCACTGCCCAATGAGCATTTTTCACCCCAAAAAGTGTAAGCATAGTTTGCGCCAATTGTTGAGCACCCCCAGATCGTTCTAAAATGGCACCAAACAGCGCTCCA
>CAKZKZ010000419.1 GCA_937124495.1 uncultured Dokdonia sp.
CAGATATTGGTTCCTACCGAAAAAGTATACAAAATCCGTAATGGTAAGAAAGTCATTTCTGAAAGGAATATTTTGCCCGGCTACATTTTAGTAGAAGCGGTAGCAAAAAAATTCTCTGGTGAAATGATCCAAAGGATAGCCAATATTCCTAATGTCATCCATTTTTTGGGAAAAACCAGCCCTATCCCTATGCGGGAATCAGAAGCCAATCGTATGCTTGGTAAAGTAGATGAGCTTTCTGTAAAACAAGATAGTGTGGCGATACCTTTCACTGTTGGCGAAACTATTAAGGTAATAGATGGTCCATTTAATGGATTTAATGGTACCGTAGAAAAAGTCAATGAGGAAAAGCGTAAACTAGAGGTGATGGTAAAGATATTTGGAAGAAAGACACCATTAGAACTAAGCTACATGCAAGTTGAGAAAGTATAAATAAATAAGTGTTACACTAATATATTTTGGATTTTGTTCTATTGCTTCCAACTCTCAGAACAAGTCAAAGTTAAATTTTGAAAAATGGCAAAAGAAGTAAGTAAGGTTGTAAAGTTACAAGTACGAGGAGGCGCTGCAAACCCTTCTCCACCAGTAGGACCTGCTTTAGGTGCAGCCGGAGTTAACATCATGGAGTTCTGTAAGCAGTTTAATGCTAGAACACAAGATAAGGCCGGTAAAGTGCTTCCTGTTGTTATTACTGTTTATGGAGATAAGTCTTTTGACTTCATAATAAAAACTCCACCAGCAGCAGTTCAATTAATGGAAGCAGCTAAAGTAAAAGGTGGTTCAGGTGAACCTAACCGTAAAAAAGTTGCAAAAGTTACTTGGGATCAAGTAAAAGCGATTGCAGAAGATAAAATGCCTGATTTAAATGCATTTACAATTGAAAGCGCTATGAAAATGGTTGCAGGTACTGCAAGATCAATGGGTATCACGGTTAAAGGTGGAGATGCTCCAGCTTAACATCCAAAAAGAAAATTAAAATGGCAAAATTAACAAAAAAGCAAAAAGAAAATCAAACAAAGATTGAGGCTGGTAGAGCTTACAATATTGATGATGCTTCTGCTTTAATAAAAGAGGTAAGTAACGTGAATTTCGATGCTTCCGTAGATATTGCTGTACGTCTTAATGTAGATCCTCGTAAAGCAAACCAGATGGTTCGTGGTGTAGTTACACTACCACACGGAACTGGTAAGGATGTAAAAGTGTTAGCACTTGTTACTCCAGATAAAGAGGCAGATGCAAAAGCAGCAGGTGCAGATTATGTAGGTCTTGATGAATACCTTGAGAAAATCAAAGGTGGATGGACAGATGTAGATGTTATTATTACAATGCCAAGTGTTATGGGTAAATTAGGGCCATTAGGACGTGTTCTTGGACCACGTGGTTTAATGCCTAATCCAAAGACAGGTACTGTAACAATGGATATCTCAAAAGCAGTTACAGATGTGAAAGCTGGTAAAATTGACTTTAAAGTTGATAAAACTGGTATTATTCATGCGTCTGTAGGAAAAGCATCTTTTGATGCTGATAAAATTGCAGGAAATGCAAAAGAATTACTTAGTACACTAGTAAAGTTAAAGCCTACCACAGCAAAAGGAGTATATATTAAAAGTATCTTCTTATCTAGTACAATGAGTCCTGGGATTGAGGTAGATTCTAAATCATACGCTACTAGTTAAATTAGAAATTATGACAAGAGAAGAAAAATCAAGAGTAATAGAAGATTTAACTACGCAATTAGCTGATAATGCTCATATTTATTTAGCTGATATATCTGGTTTAGATGCAGACAAGACTTCAAAGTTACGTCGTGCTTGTTTTAAAGCAGGTATTAAACTAGCTGTAGTTAAAAATACATTGCTTTCAAAAGCAATGGAAGCATCAGATAAAGATTTTGCAGAACTTCCAGAAGTATTAAAAGGAAATACTGCAATTATGTTATCTGAGACGGGTAATGCCCCAGCAAAGGTAATCAAAGAATTTCGTAAGAAAGCTGATAGACCTTTATTAAAGGGTGCATTTATAGAAGAAGCTATCTATGTTGGAGATGATCAACTAGATGCTCTGGTAAATATCAAGTCGAGAGAAGAACTTATTGGAGAAATCGTTGGATTACTTCAATCTCCTGCTAAGAACGTTATTAGCGCTCTTAAATCTGGAGGAAGTACAATCGCTGGTATTATCAAAACCCTTTCTGAAAAGGAAGGTTAAGCAGTACGCACTATTTAACAATTATATAATTAAGATTTTTTAAAACGATAGAAAATGGCAGATTTAAAAGAATTCGCAGAACAATTAGTTAACCTTACAGTAAAAGAAGTAAATGAGTTAGCTACTATATTAAAAGATGAGTATGGTATTGAGCCTGCTGCTGCTGCTGTAGCTGTAGCTGCTGCTGATGGTGGTGGAGACGCTGCTGAGGAAAAGTCAGAATTTGACGTAATCCTTACAGCTGCTGGTGGTTCTAAACTAGCTGTAGTAAAACTAGTTAAAGAATTAACTGGTGCTGGTCTTAAAGATGCAAAAGCATTAGTTGACAACGCTCCATCTCCAATTAAGGAAGGTGTTGCTAAGGATGAAGCTGAAGCTCTTAAAGCACAATTAGAAGAGGCTGGAGCTGAAGTTGAGCTTAAGTAAGCTCCCATAATAACGACATAAAGGTTTAGATCTGTTGTGCTTATATAAAGCATGATTTGATCTAAACCATTTGTCGTATATAAAGGTTACGATAACGTAACAAAGACATTTTCTTGATTTTAATGTCTTAAAATATAAAATCAAAAAATCGATTTACCCAACAGTAAATCTAGTTTCTAATCAAATTCCGTTCGTTGATGATGCAAGATGCAAAACAAGCAGAAAGAATTAGTTTCTCATCGGTAAAGAATAGACCTGATTATCCTGATTTCTTGGATATTCAAGTTAAATCCTTTCAAGACTTTTTCCAACTGGAGACAAAACCAGATGAAAGAGGTGATGAAGGACTTTACAATACTTTCCTTGAGAACTTCCCTATTACAGATACTCGTAATAACTTTGTACTAGAATTTTTAGATTATTTTGTAGACCCACCAAGATATTCTATACAAGAGTGTATAGAAAGAGGTCTAACATATAGTGTGCCCTTAAAAGCGCGTCTAAAACTATATTGTACAGATGAAGAGCATGAAGATTTTGAAACCATAGTACAAGATGTGTACTTAGGTACAATTCCTTATATGACTCCTAGTGGTACATTTGTTATTAATGGAGCAGAACGCGTTGTAGTTTCTCAATTACACCGTTCACCAGGCGTATTTTTTGGACAATCTTTCCATGCTAATGGAACAAAACTTTACTCTGCCAGAGTAATCCCTTTTAAAGGATCTTGGATTGAATTTGCTACAGATATCAATAGTGTGATGTATGCATATATTGATCGTAAGAAAAAATTACCTGTTACAACTCTTTTCCGTGCTATCGGTTTTGAAAGAGATAAAGATATCCTTGAAATCTTTGACCTTGCAGAAGAGGTTAAAGGTTCTAAAACAGGACTTAAAAAATATTTAGGACGAAAGCTTGCTGCACGTGTATTAAATACATGGCATGAAGATTTCGTTGATGAAGATACAGGAGAGGTTGTATCTATAGAACGTAACGAGATCGTTTTAGATCGTGATACGATACTAGAGAAAGAACACGTAGAAGAAATTGTAGAGGCAGGGGCTAAAACAATTCTTTTACATAAAGAAGATAATCAGCAAGCGGATTATGCTATTATACATAATACGCTTCAAAAAGATCCTACAAACTCTGAAAAAGAAGCTGTAGAACATATATACCGTCAACTACGTAATGCTGAGCCGCCAGATGAGGAAACAGCACGTGG
>CAKZKZ010000420.1 GCA_937124495.1 uncultured Dokdonia sp.
TCCCTGAATGGGTGTAGTTGCCTTCTATTGCTTCTTTATGAGCTGGGCTATTAAGCCATCCATCTACGACAGCTTGTGCAGTACGATATCCAAAAGCAACGTTTTCGCTTACCAATGAGGCACCATTGGCTTTAAGGTAATCAGAACGTTCAAAGAAGTTATCGTGACTTACTTTATTATTTACGATCATATATGTTGTATGATCCATCGCTTCATCTTTTGCTAAGGTGGGTGAAGAAAAAGCAGGAAGATTTAACGTAGCTCTGTACTCATTAATGATAACTAAGATCTCATTAGACATTGCATTGTTATTCTCAATGCTTATTTCACTTTCAAAATTTACGACTGATGTTGTGTCGTTTGATTCTTCGGGACTACAGGATACGAGTAGGCATAGAAATCCCATGACAAATAGGGTATTTGTTATTAACTTCATGATTTGGGGCATTATGATTTGGGACTACTAATATAGAATATAAATGCACATAAACGTTATTTTTGTGTATTTAATCGATGAAATACACAATTTTTGTCATATTTACGTTAAAACCGTTAAGGTTCCTGTAGGATAAACATCGTTTTTTAAAGAATCACTAGCATTATTTTATTACTTTTAGTGTAAGAGGTTTATTTTGTGAGCGGATGCTATTTTTTTTAAACCTTATATATTTATGGATTTTATACATGATCAAAAAGAACATATGGGGAAAAACTGCCTAGAATGTGGCAATCGTATCATAGGGCGAGCAGATAAGAAATTCTGTAATGATTCTTGTCGCAATAGCTACAATAATAAATTTAATAAAGATTCTAAAAATCTTGTACGTACTATAAATAATAGGTTGCGTAAAAATTATCGTATTCTTGAAGCATTGAATCCTGGTGATAAGACCAAAACAACAAAGGCAAGATTAGTTTCAGCAGATTTTGACTTCACTCATTTTACGAGCATTTATACAACAAAGGCAGGTACCATATATTATTTTGTGTATGATCAAGGGTATTTACCTATAGATGGTGGGGAGTATTATGCATTAGTCAAACGTACTGCTAAATAATATTTGCGAAATCGCAAAGAAATTATAACTTTTGTGGCTTGGTTTTTGTAATTAATTTAACTCCTATTTATTAATTTTTTTATAGGTTTGACTTATAAATAGGAAGTATAAAAACAATATTAGGATTCTATATATGAATATGTAGTATTTTTCGTTATATATCCTAAGCCAAATAATTGATGTCTTCAAAAGATATCGACTCGCTTTTAAGCACCACTTTAGAAAAGCGTTTTATTTTTAATAATGAAACAAAGTCTAATTTTTTAATTTTTAAAGTATTGACAAAGCAACAAAACTCTTTTTATGTTTTTTACATGCAAGGCATGATATAAAAAACAACCCTGTACTATTCTACATACATAGTTTCTAGAATAGCTGTATTTTTTCCACACCACACTTTAAGGAAAGTTACGTACTTGCTCTTTTATATGTATATAAGAGCATTAAAATCGACGATATAAAAGGCGTTGTTGGGGGACAACAATTTTTACATGAATCGTAGTTTTATGATATACAATCGTATATGATATCTCTTGACAGATGGTATTTCAGCAATGAAGATATCAGTAATATGACTTTTTATGCACCACATCTAAAAAGCATAATGAGCTTCCCTAAGAGCAATTTCAAGCATTAACTAAATATAGAAATTCACATGAAGAAGCATTCTTCAAAGGCAGATGTGGCCTTGATTCAACCAGTATCAAACAATAAGAGCAATGATCAACACCTTATATACCCTCCAGCAGATAAAACAAGTCATTTTGTCAAAATGGCACGCATAAAAGACAAAGAAAAAAGGAGTGCCGCTATACAAAAAGCTGCAAGGATGTATAACGTGTTTGAAACGAGTTTAGAAGTGCGTAGCGCACTACCATCATTATATGATTTTTCGCTATGGCTTACTGAGCATAAAGAAGAACTTTCCTATAGTGTGATTAAACGAAATATAAAAAGAACAACCTTATTAACCGAAGCGCAAGAAATTTTTATATGGGAAAATTTAATATATCAAATGATAGAAAAGAAGTCATCAACAGTAAAAGAAACCCTTACCGGTTTATTAATCGCAAATGATTTTTTAAAAGGGGTTATTGATTTTAATCAGGAAAACGATGGGTATTTTGAAGACATTGTATTTACAGAAGAACAGTATCAACGATTTACTACTATAGCCCATGCTAGGGTAGTCATTACAAAAGAACTGTTTCAGGAAGAGATGAGCACTTCTGTGGCGACGATCAAAGATCAAAAACAACAGCAACTCTTAGAGCAATGTATTCTTATACAAAATAAAATAGAGCTGTATAAACAAGTAATTACTGAACTTAAAAAAATAAACACGGTATACGATAGCGATTGTGATGCTGAATTTAATAAAGCATTAGAACAACAAACAGAAACGGTCACTATTGTTACAGATGATCTCTTAAACGAAAGAGGACCTATTATAGATGTATGCACAGAAGAAGAGGTAAATAAACAGATGCGTATACCTGCATTTTTGGTTGAAGTTAAAAAACCTTTACAGTTGCAATCTATACTCCATAAAGTAAGAAAAGCGTCAAAAGAAGTTATAGAAAATGATCTGATACCAATATGTAATACCATACTAGAAGCATTAATTTTATTAAGGCAGTCTATTCTATATTATCAAAAATGTATCGATGTGTTTTCCTCTAAATGTATATGACATGACACCTATTCAACTTTCTAACTATAAAAATAAAGCCTTGATTATAACAATAATCAGGGCTTTTTAATACTAAAAAGCGAAATGTAATCTACACACACATTTCAAAATAAGTAAATTAAGATTTCTGTAATTTAGTCACAACAAACTGTTTGTATTGATGCAGTTTGAACCTCACATGCGGGTCCGCAACTTTTGTACCCACAGAAAGATTGACCAGTATCACATCCATTTCCAGGTGTAGTTCTACAATCTAAAAAAGTGTTGTTTCCTCCACCTTGTATAGATTTACCATTAAAACTAGAAATAACTTCTTTGTTAAGGCTTAAGCCTTTGATGCTCTTTTTTTTCATAATGATAAGTTTTAAGATTAAAATAATTACTTGAAACTAAACTTAATGAGAAGGGTACACAATAGTATATGTATAAGCGTTGGTAAAAGCTATAAAACCGTAGAGGTATAGTTCATAATGGTATATATATAATTATAAAGCAAAAGAATAGCGAGCCGAAGCTCGCTATATCTAAAAATATATGTGTGTGGTGTTTAGTAACAAATATAACAAGCTCCAAAATGCCAAGAATGCCCAAAAAAGACACATTGCTCTTGTGTATAATTTGTTCTTTTCCCTCCTGTACCGCCACAGATGAAAGGATTAAGAGACATTCCTCCTGTAATATCTTTTTGTTCTTTTTTGTTTAAGGCTTTGCCTATAGTTGAAATATTTTTTAACATAATAAAAAAATTTAAAGATTAATATATACATGTAAGAGTAGAAAAAGAAAATATGTTACCCTGTGACAAGTGATATAAAAATAAGTATATACAGCACTCATCTTACTTTTAGATATGTGCTTTCGCGAAAGCTTTAACCCATAGTATACAGGCTTAAAATCGAATCACCCCAACCGTATCTGTCATCATTTCTGTAAACCACAAATTACCATCTGAATCTAAGATAAGAGCAAAGGGTCCACCAGACTCAGTTGGAATAGGAAATTGTTCAAAACTTTTTGTGTTCTGATGTGGACAAATTGGCGTTCACATACTCTGAGCAGTCTGGCGGAAGGGAGAGGGGAAGGTGGAGGCGGGTGGAGGCGGAGATGCCTGCCA
>CAKZKZ010000421.1 GCA_937124495.1 uncultured Dokdonia sp.
TTTTCTTGACGTTTTACCCCTTTTAATCCATCGCTATTCCAGTCATGATTACCAGGTATAAAAACGACATTCCCATCAAAATTAGTAACTACATCTATCTGTGCATTTAATTTATGTTCTGCATCTTTTCTAGTCTCTGCTTCTTCATCTGGTAACCCAGCTTCATAAATGTTATCTCCTAAAAACACCGTATAATCATCTTTACTTACAGCAGCCGTATCTAGCATCTTCTTAAGTGCCTGTAAAGCATCTGTACTCCCATTAGGTTCTGCTCCACCTGCATCCCCTATAAAGTAAAAAGAAGTGGTTTTTTTTTGCTTTCGCGAAAGCGCACTTTGACCTTCAACTCCTGCATATTGAGGAGCATACGTAGCGCAACTGAATGTGAAAATCAGAAAGAAACTATAAACAAATACGTATTTTAACTTCATATGTAATTTTTAATGTAATTTTATGTCTAAGAAAAATAAAATTCTGCGTATGACTTCTTTGGTTGAAAAAACGGATGCATTTGTGGCTGATCTCTTAGAGAAACAGCTTCCAAAAACATGTATTTATCACAATTATGTACATGCAAAACGTGTATATAAAAGTACTAAAGAAATTATAGAAAAGAGTGCACTTTCTTCAGAAGAAAAAGAAGATGTTTTAATTGCTGCATTATTACACGATACAGGATATATACATGGCAGGGATAATCATGAAGAAAACTCTGTAAAAATAGGCGGAGATTTTCTAATAAAAGAAGGACATTCTAAAGATCGTATTGCTCGTATTAATCAAGCCATTATGGCGACGAAAATGGAGAATACTCCAGAGAGTGAATTCGATAAAATAGTAAGAGATGCAGATGCTTCCCACTTTGCCAAAAGTTACTTTGAAGAAGCCAGTGAATATCTACGACAAGAATTACGAATTCAAGGGATTGCAGAGCATTCCTTAGAAGATTGGCGCAAATGTAATATTCAAATGTTTACAACAGAGCACCGCTATTACACGGATTATGCTGTAGAGCACTGGAAGCCAAAAAAAGATGCAAATTTGATAAAAATGCTGGCTGAACAAAAAGAAATAAAGAAAGCTAAGAAGAAGGAAAAGCTAAAAGCGAAGCTCAAAGATGAAAGCCCTGAAAAAGGAGTACAATCTATGTTTCGTATTACCCTCCGTAATCATATTAAATTAAGTGATATTGCCGATACAAAAGCCAATATTTTATTATCTGTAAATGCGATTATTATTTCGCTTGCATTATCTAACTTAATACCAAAGTTAGATAATCCTTCTAATGCCTACTTAATTGTTCCTACCGTCATCTTTATTATTTTTAGTATTACCTCTATGATACTATCAGTATTAGCTACACGTCCTAATGTAACTATGGGAAAGTTCACTAGAGAAGATGTGGAACAAAAGAAGGTGAATTTATTATTTTTTGGTAATTTCCATAAAATGAGCCTTACCGATTTTGAATGGGCTATTAATGAAATGATGCAAGACAAAGACTATATCTATTCTGCTTTAACTAAAGATTTATATTTCTTAGGAATTGTATTGGATAGAAAATATCGTATTCTTAGGGTAACCTATACCGTCTTCATTATTGGGATTATAGCTTCAGTAATAGCTTTTGCGGTCTTCTTTAAAATGCAAGATGTACCAGCAGTGGCTATACCTTAAATAGGTACTAAAAAAAAGAATTCATAAAAAAAGCCTAGCAGTAATGCTAGGCTTTTTTTATGACCTGATCTCTTCTATGAGATCTTCATATGTATAGTATTCCTTGTTTTCGTTCTTATCTGTAGGTATTTTATAGAGTACCTCGACGCGTATCGCTTTAAGCCCTGTAACAGCTTGCAAGTCTTGAAGCTCTACAATTTCTACGGTTTTACCTAAATATTGTTTTGCTTGTAAGAATTTGATATAACGCATATACTCACGCTCATCTTCTTTTTGACTATACACAATGGCTATTTTACCAGGTTGTGTTACACGTTCACTAGTCCCTTTAATATGTGCTTTATCTACACGTTTTTTAACGACTTCATAACGTGCATTATATGTACCATCTACATCAAAACGTTTTTCATCCATTCTAAAACGTACCGAAAGTGACGTATTAAACACTAAAATCATAGAAGCAACATCTAATGGATGTGGTAATTTCTTAGAGAGCTTATAATGCGCATTTTCCATTTCGCACATCACTTGCAATTGCCATAATCTAAGATTGTAAAGGTATATTTTATTAAAACTATTCTCTCTTGTTATAGACTCTCCAATGTACATATTGTGCTCTACTCCATCTGTTTTGAAACGTTCAAAGAAGTGAGGATACATATCTTGTGCATTTTCTTGTTTTTTATCCAACATAGAAGCCATACGCTTATTGATAAGCATGACAGAGTCATCATAAGATTTTCTGTACTTGTAAATAAGTCCCATACCTTCTTCTAGTAGATCATTATAATCATCAATGAGAGAAGTCATAGTTTCTTCTTGAGTTTTTAAATGTTCAAATAAAGGATGTATATCATCACTTAAAAAATTAAGAATACTTCGCTCACTATCTACTTGTAACCCATCTTTGATTCCTTGAACAAAGGTCTCTATTCTAAATAAGAACTCTTCATATACAGGTAATTTCTGAGGCTCATTGGCATGGGTAAGAATCTTCCTAACTTCTTTTAATTGTAGGAGTAAATCTTTCTGTACAGCTGTATTCCTAGCTTCAGAAGATCCTTTAATATCAATCTGTCCAAATAATGGATACACATCTTTAAAGACAATATCTCTGTAAGCAACAGAAGCTCCAGTATCTACTTGTGCCGTCATTTGTGCCGTCATCACACGTTTTGCCTCTTTTCTAAATTTCCAATACACACTAGGATGTATAGAGGTACACTCATTTTGTATGATAATCTCTAGCTCATTTTCCATTTGTTCTCTAGAACGCTTTACAGAGTCGAGAAGATATGGCATAACGTCTAGCAACTTATTTGCATTAATACTATTAAGAGCCTGTCTATTAGGAGAAACAATCTCTAAAAGTCCTAAAAAAGTATCTCCATCTGCAATAGGTGCAAAAATGGCACTCTTTATATTTTGATCTAATAAATTCTTATAAAAATGCTCTGTGGGGTCAGAACTTAAATACCGCTCAACATCAGAAACGGCAAAGAATTGTTTCTTTTTAAAGATGGTATAAAACGAGCCACTACATAACGCACTATGACACGCTCGTTTTTGCTCTGCATTCAGAACAAAACTTTCTACAGTATTATAAGGAACACGTTCTAGCGTCTTTTCTTCTTCATTATAATTAGAAAAACCAACTTTAATTTCTGGGAGATTAAAAATAGATTGAAAAATATTATGGAATCCTTCTATAAAATCAGTGTCGCTTTTATCATACCTAAGAAGACTGGTTTTAAAATCTGACAAAGATACATCTGAGGTCGCATCATATAGATTTGCTAATATAAACCCTTTAAAATGCCAACTACGTGGCGGGAATTTTTCTTTCCAAATATCAATATTATCAAAGTTATCTAGTAATACTTCGACATCTTTATCAGTGATATCTGGCGTATCTGGTCCTTTTTCTATATTCATATAATCCCCATTATACAACATACGATAATGACGTGTAATACCATTTTTATCAGGAATATCGAAAAAGAAAGGTCGTCTAAAATCAATATTATACCCATAATACTGTATGAGTATAATACTACAGCCCATGATATAGGCAGTGCTTTCATCAAAATTACGTAGCTCAAGATGGTAATCTTCTCCTGCTTCATGTATAATCTTATCATACCGTCTTGACGACTTAATAATAAGTTCATTAAAAGGAAGACACGCGATTTTAATTTCGTTTTGCTGTAAGATATCAGAAAACAAATCCGCAAGTATCAAATCTATTTGTGGCTTATAAGCTTCCACTTGTTTGATATCTGTAAGACCATCTATAAGTGCCGGGTATTCTTCTGTAATTTTAAGAACGCGCTCTGCACGCTCTCTATGTAAGGCATCACTATCTTCTGTAAGATATGATGTATAGGTTTCTATTAACTTCTCAAAGCTAACATGAATCTGCATCGGAAAATCTTCTTCTAAAAATGCCATGAGTGTTGGGTATATTATTTTCTAACGACTATTTGGTACTTAAATCAAGTACTCAGTATAGTATTTTAGACGAAAAAAAAGTACTTTTGTTACTCAAATTTACGCATTTATGAGAAGAATTTTAATAGTAAGCTTGTGCCTGTATTGCAGGGCAATCAGTCTTTTAGAAAAACGGCGTTTGTTTCTCGCTTTGCTGAAATAAT
>CAKZKZ010000422.1 GCA_937124495.1 uncultured Dokdonia sp.
CTATTTTTTTTTTTTTTTTTTGATTTATTTAATGTACTTTTCACATTTCTCTTATAATTAATTTCATAATTATATCGTGCTACTTGTGCTAGTTTAGGGATTCCTACCTTATTATTTGAAGGTGGTAAATCTAAAGTAAGTGATAAAAAAATTGCAAAAATAGGAGTCGATGGAGCTATTCGTGTATTACATCATTTAAAGATGCTACGTGTTGAAATAGAAGTTCCATCTAGTAACACCCCTTCTGTTCTTATAGAAGCTACCCGATGGGTACGTGCTAATTATAGCGGATTAATGCACGTAAAAGTAGTTTGTGGGGAACTTATAGACAAAGGGCAACATATTGCAACAATTACTGATCCGTATGGTAAATTTAGATATCCTGTAAATGCACCACATAATGGATACATTATAAATGTAAATGAAGCATCTCTTGTGTATCAAGGAGATGCTATCTTTAATATTTCTACAGATAAAACGACTGGACATGGAAAAAATGAAGCTGAGGAAGAAGTATAAAGAACTCCGTAAAAATTTATCTGAAGAAGTCATTGATGAAAAAAGTCTTGATATAGCAAACAAATCTCTGGAGCTAGATCTCTGGGATTACCAGTATTATCATCTTTTTTTACCCATTGTCAAGCAGAAAGAAATAGACACTTCCTATATTTTAAATATTCTTCAAGGAAAAGATAAGCACGTCCTCGTTTCTAAAAGTGATTTTAAAACAAATACCATGAAACATTACTTACTTACAGACGCTACACGGTTTATTGTAAATGAATATGGAATTCCAGAGCCAGAAGATGGTATTGAAATTGACTCTGAAAAGATAGATGTTGTTTTTATCCCTTTACTCGCTTATGATTTAAAAGGAAATAGAATAGGGTATGGTAAGGGGTTTTATGATCGATTTCTGTCTGAATGTAAAAAAGAGGTTATAAAAGTGGGGCTTTCATTTTTTGATCCTGAAGAAAAAGATATACATATAAACGATACAGACGTTGCTTTAAACTACTGTATATCTGATACAAATACATACAAATATTAATTATATATAGACGTTTTTAAAACAAAACCATAGCTTCTATTTTATAGCAATTTTTGATTGTTTTTTCTGTAGGAAATTATAATAAATATCGATAAAAAACACTTAATCGTCGGTAAATTACTTGTTTTTTATGTAAAAAATCTTTTTTTTCAAAAAAACAAACTATATTACAACGTTTAATATCCCATTGTAATGGAGTTAAAATCGATAAAAAAACATTTACGCCCCTCATTAAAACGTATGTCTAGAGAAAAAGAAAATCCTTTTGCTATAGATAATTTCTATTATGAAGAAATTTCTAATTTAACTGAAGCTGGTGGCTGGAGTGTAGATTTTTTAAATAAGAAAAGTTATTTTGACAAGCAAGCTAGAAAAATACTAAAAGTTCCAGATACCTATTCCCCTACTTTAAATCAATCTTATTTATTTTATGCTGAAGAGCATGTACAAAAAGCTACAAATTTGTTTTTTGCTTGTGCACAAGGAGATTCCTTCTCTACAGAGGTCAAAATGGTTACGTATACAAAAGAAGTTTTCTGGGCAAAAGCACATGGAAAACCTGTAAAAAATGAAAAAGGAGAAATCATCGGCATACGAGGTGTTTTTCAAAGTATTGATAATGAAAAGAAGAAGGAGCTCCAAATAGAAGCTTCTTTAGACATTATAGAAGGACATAATAAACGGCTTTATAATTTTGCGCATATTGTGTCACATAATCTAAGATCACACGTAAGTAACTTACAACTCACCACAGCTCTTTTTGAAACCGATAACCTAAATCAGGATCAAAAAGAACTTTTTGATAACTTCTCAAAAATTGCAACAAATCTTGACATTACTTTAAAACATCTTAATGAAATTGTAACGCTTCAAACCAACGTAAATAAAGAAAAAGAAGTTATAAATATAGAACACGTATATAAAAGAGTTGTAGATTCTATTAGACAGATAAGTCTTCAAAATAGAGTGGTGTATTATACAGAATTTTCTGAGGTTGAGGAGTTTCCATACGTTTCTGCATACTTGGAAAGTATACTACACAACCTCATTACAAACGCTATTAAATACAAACATCCTGATAGGGATCCAGAAATTAATATATTTACATATCAAGAAGATAATAAAAACTATCTTGTTGTAAAAGATAATGGCTTAGGTATGGATCTTGAGAAATACGGAAGTCAGCTTTTTCAAATGTATAAGACTTTTCATAATAATGAAGATGCTACCGGATTAGGTTTGTTCCTTACAAAAAGCCAAATAGAATCTTTAGGTGGTAAAATCACTGTAGAAAGTCGTGTTGGAAAAGGTTCAAAATTTACAATACAACTATAAGAACTAATAAATTGAATTATAAATTTCATTACCCCCCACTTCAATGAAATACCCAATAGAAATAGCATGTATTATCGATGATGATGACATGTATGTAAATTTAATTACAAAGGTACTTGACATCAAGAATCTTGTAAAGAATCTTCTCATATTTAAAAATGGGAAAGAAGCATTAGATTATTTTGTGGGAGCATTAAAATTGCTAGAAGAACGTAAAATACCTCAAGTCATTCTTTTAGATTTAAATATGCCTGTTATGAATGGATGGCAGTTTCTTAATGAGCTTAGTGAATATGATTTTCCTGAATTAAAAAATTCTACATTATACATTGTAAGTTCTTCCATTAATCCTGCAGATTTAGAGCGATCTAAAACAATCACATTAGTAAAAGATTTTCTAATCAAGCCTGTCACTATGGATCAGTTATCAGAAATATTCATAGATAAATCTGCATAAAAGAAGTTTACAAACATCTATCCTTTATATATTTGATACTTTAGTATCCTTAAGCTAAGGATTAATACTGCATGTAAGACTTGTAAGGCGATATAATTTCAACTAGATTTATATTGTTATTCAACTCTATAGCTTGTGGCATCAAAATTGAATGTTGTAAACTCTAAAAAACAACTCATGAAACTAGTTATTTCACCTATTATAATTGCCATATTTATTCTTGCTAGCTGTGGAGGACAAAAAAACACGCTGTTTGACAAGGAAGGCTCCTTAGTTATTCAAAAAGCTACGTATTCAAAATGGGTGGCTGGTATTAAAGGTGGTGGTGCAGGATATACAATTAATATACAATTAGATCCAACCAAAAATGACGTTCAACTTGATAGTATTTACTTTGAAAAATACAGTACGTCACTTGTAGGAAACGGTGCTGGTTTATATTCTGGCTTTATTGATAATGGACAAAATAGAGAAGTACTCCTTCCTATCTATGGAGAAACTCCAAAAGTAAAAGAAACACCTAAAAAAGAAAATAGTCAAACCCTTTTTGAGTTAACCGGAAATGAAGCGGTCGTTTCATACGTACAAAATGGAATCACTAAGTATTATAAAATGACACTTACTCGAGATACCTCTCTTTCATTACCTAGATAATACAACCTTATAGAAAATATATTTCTGTACTTACGATATTGAAATGATACAACAACATACATTTCCAAAACGGGAAAAACTTACATCAAAAAAGATTATAGAAACTCTTTTTATAGAAGGGAAATCTGTAAAAGCATTTCCTTTACGTGTTGTTTATATAGAAACCCCACTACCCTATCCAGAGATTACAATACAAGCAGGTGTTTCTGTCTCCAAGCGTAATCACAAATTGGCAGTCACTCGTAATCGTATTAAACGATTAATGAGAGAGGCCTATCGTACAAATAAGAATGTGCTAGACACAAAAGGCACAACATTTGCTATACTTATCATCTATACGGGGCGTGATGTCATTACTTACCAAGAAATGGAGCGCACAATGGTCAAACTCTTAAAGCGATTAAACGATGCGATTACTACTACTCATTCTTAGTTTTTTTATATTTTTCTCTTGTTCTGATAAACAATATGATAGTGTTAGTTCCGAGAGTCAAGGGGTTTTAGGAGCTTTTAATTATGATGATGTGTCTGAAGACATGATTGCCTTAGAAAAAACTCAAGCACCCTCACCTAACGCACAAACTACCTCTCAAAAAATCATCAAAACAGGAAATCTTCGTTTTGAAACAGAAGAGCTCGAAAAAACACATCAAAAAATACTCGCTGCTGTACAAAAAGCAAACGGTTATGTTCAACATGATAATACAGGTAAGAATTACAACGCTCACTACCATAACCTAACCGTAAGAGTGCCCTCAGAAAACTTTGATACTGTTATACAGGCAATTTCTGATGGTGTTTCTTATTTTGAAGGTAAAACCATTTCGCAACGAGATGTTACTGAAGAGTTTGTAGACCTCAACGCTCGTCTCAAAGCTAAACGTACTTTAGAAAAACGTTATTTAGAACTGCTTTCCAAAGCCAAAAATGTAAAAGAAATACTAGAAATAGAACGCGAACTCTCAAAAATACGTGAGGAAATAGAAGCACGAGAAGGAAGGCTACAGTATTTACAAAGTCAGGTTTCAGAAAGCACTATTACTATTTATTTTTATAAAACAAGTTCGGATCGAGGCGTTACTGTATCTTATGGTCGCAAAGTCGCCAATGCTTTCAAAAATGGATGGAGTAATATCTCAGAATTTT
>CAKZKZ010000423.1 GCA_937124495.1 uncultured Dokdonia sp.
AAAAATGGTTGTTTATTCTTTGTTGGGGGAGAAACTAATGGAAACAAATGGAATAACTATTGACTTCTCTAATTTATCTAAAGGAGTTTATTTTATGGAGGTATTTACAGATAACGGAAGTAGTACTAAAAAGATTATAAAAAAATAGGTAACAAATCATAACGAATGGAACTGTTAAATAATAGAATCTATCAATTTTAAATTGTATGCTTCAATAAATAAAAAACGCATTGATGAAAAAGACCTTATTATTTTTATTAATCTTATCGATACTCAGTACAAATAGTATAGCCCAAAATATAAATAACACAAATCTAGGGCCAGTTTACTTTTCTACTTTTGAAGCCAACCCAGACTTTTCTAGAATTGTCTATTTAAGTGATAGAGAGACAGCAAACATAGTAGAGTTGTATAGTGTCCCATTTTTAGGAGGAGAACCTACGAAGTTAAATGGAACATTAGTAACTGGAGGAGATGTACGTAGCTTTAAGATAAGTCCTGACGGAAATACCGTTGTTTATCTAGCAACCCAAGAATTTGCAAGTAGAGCAGAACTTTATAGTGTGCCTATTACTGGGGGAACTGTAGTAAAATTAAGCGACTCAAGTACACCTGTAAATGATCGTTTTAAAATAAGTGCAGATAGTAGTACTGTTGTTTTTTTAACTCAAGAATTGTATAGTGTTTCTATCACAGGAGGAGAACGTATAGCTTTAACAGAATTACCTGTCGGGGTCAATGTTTTTACATATGAAATTAGTCCAGATAATACGACTGTGGTCTATATTGCATCTGAGACTGGACCTATATTTGAAGTAGATATTTATAGTGTTCCTATCCAAGGTGGAGCATCTGTACAATTAAACCCAGACGCTGTGGGTGAAGGAAGAGTATATGCTATTTTTAAAATAAGTCCAGGAAGTGATCGGGTAATTTTTCATGGAGATATAGAAACAGAAGGTATTGTAGAATTGTATAGTGTACCTATACAAGGAGGTGAAGCAATAAGACTAGGAGAAACTTTTGGAAATGACGGACAGGGAGCAGTAGGTTTCTCAGTAACTCCAGATAATAGTAGGGTAGTGTTTTTAAGTGATGAAGAAACAGGTGTTGAATTTGTAGATGATCTCTTTAGTATTCCTATTGATGGAGGAATAGCGACAAAGTTAAATCTAACGACTACAAATCCCATGGGAGTATTGAGATTTGAAATAGCTTCAGATAGCAATACCGTATTTTATAATGCTGATCAGGATACTCCTATGGTTTCTGAACTGTATAGTGCTTCTATACAAGGAGGATCAAATATAAAATTAAATACCACTATGAGTGATGGAGAAAGAGTTCAATATTTTAAAGTAAGCCCAGATGGAAATACTATTATTTATAGTGTTGGATTTATATCTCCAAATGGATTTACTACAGAGTTGTATAGCACCTCTAGTGCTGTTGCGTCTGGTATAAAAATCCACCCTGATGTTACTACAGGATCAGGTGTTCAAAGTAGTAATTTTACGATCAGCTCAGATAGTCGATCTGTTGTTTTTCAATTAAAAATAGATGAAGAGACTCCTACAGAAGTATATAGATATTCTATGTTCGAGGACCAATTATTAAAATTAAATCCGACACCTGTAACAGGTGGTAATACATTTCTTCCTAAAACAAATTTTGATGCTACTCAAGTCATTTATGTAGGAGATCAAGAAACTGATGGAGTGTCTGAGCTTTTTAGCACATTTGTTTCACCTTGTGATGCAATAACAACATACACCATCGATGGAGGTTGGGATAATGGAATTCCTGATAATACCAAGATTGCAGTGATTACAGAAGATTATGATATAACAACTCTAGGTGACATTATAGCCTGTGAACTCATCATAGATACAAATGCTACACTTACGATCCCAGATAGCCATTACATAAGTGTTTTACATAACATAATCGTAAATGGCGCATTACATATAGAGAGTGAAGGTAGTGTTGTGCAAATAAAAGACGATTCTCAAACGATTAATAATGGAGCTATTACAGTACGCAAGATCACTCCTACAATATCTGCACGTAACTTTTTGGCCGTGAGTAGTCCGATGAGTGCTTCTAAGAGAAATGAAGTGTATGAGAATTCTCGATTAGTATATGGAATTATTTCAGAAAATTTTATTCCTTACGATATTGATTTTGAACTTTTTCCAGAATTTGAGTTTTCAGAAAATTTTCTTGATGATGATGGAGACTATTTAGATTTATATACAGAAAATAGACCGCTTCCGCTACCTGGAAATGGATTATTAGTATTCCCTTCACAATCAGAAGAAGATCCAGATGCTTCGTATATATTTGATTTTACTCAAGGGACTTTACATTCGGGAGATATCTCTGTTGCCATAAACTACAATGGTCCCGAAACAATAAATAACTATAACCTATTAGGAAATCCATACCCTTCTGCTATGGATGTGACGGCTCTCATTACTGAAAATGATGCCATCAACGAAGTTTATTATTGGGATCACCTTACAGATCCTAGCGCAGATTTACCAGGGTTTGGGAGTTCGGGTAATTTTTCTATGAATGATATTTCTATTCGGAATCTGATGATGGGAGTAGGTGCGTTAAATGGAAGCACGCCACCAGGACCATTTATGGCTTCTGGGCAAGGATTTGGTATAAAGGCAGATCAATCTGAAATGGTGAATAATACACCTATAGTCTTTAAAAATAATCTACGTGTTACGGGAAATAATGATGACTTTAGATCACAAGAAACTACAAATACGATGGATAGAATATGGTTAAATCTATCTGCAACCACATTTGGAGATGTAAAGTCACAAACAGGTATTGGATTTGTTCCAGATGCGACACAAGAATTTGACAAAGGCTTTGATAGTCATCGATTAGGTACTTTTATTTCTTTATTTACAACGCTTGAGACAGGAGAATATCTAGCAATACAAGGTCGAGAAGCTTTTGATTCTACATTAGAAATCATGGTAGGTTTTTCAACTTCTTTAGAAGAAAATATAGAATATGTTATTAGTATAGATCATATAGAAGGAATACATCTAGAAGAAGTTCCTGTTTTTCTAATCGATAACTTTTTGGGTACCATGATTAATCTAAAAGAAAATGAATACGCTTTTTTAGCAAATAAAATAATACAACCTGAACGATTTACATTAATCTTTCGAAATCCAGATGTATTAAGTATAGCAGAAGACCGCTTTCGCGAAAGCGATATTAAAATCTACCCAAATCCAGTTTCAGATGTATTAACTATAGAAGTAGCT
>CAKZKZ010000424.1 GCA_937124495.1 uncultured Dokdonia sp.
GAAAATAGAATACGGCAAAGAGAGATTTTCATAAGAGCAGAATTACCTCATTTGTTTATAATTGAAAAAGGACTTTCTGAAAATGATAAGGTTTTACTGGAAGGTATCCGATTGGTAAAGGAAGGAGAGAAAGTTGTGTATAAGTTTGTGTCACCTGAAAAGGCAATTTCAAATTTAGAACTCTACGCAGAATAATCTACTATTAAACATAAAAAGAAATGTTCAGCCAATTTATAAAGCGGCCAGTTTTGGCTATAGTAATCTCTGTTATCATAGTATTTACAGGTTTACTTTCTATTAATAAATTACCAACTTCTCAATTTCCGCAAATTGCACCAACAACGGTTAATATTTTTATTGCTTATCCAGGTGCCAGTGCAGATGTTTTGGTGAAATCTACTTTAATTCCTTTAGAGACTTCCATTAATGGAGTTCAAGGAATGCGCTATATAGCATCAGATGCTACTAGTGCTGGAGAAGGTACCTTGCGTATCGTTTTTGAACCGGGAACCGACCCCAATCAAGCTGTAGTACGTGTAAAAACAAGAGTTGACCAAGTAATGCCCTTATTACCACCATTGGTACAGCGAGAAGGAGTTATCATTACACCAGTACAACCAAGTATGTTGATGTATGTTAACCTGTATAGTGATGCAAAGCAAAATGATGAAAAATTCCTTTACAATTATGCATATACTAAAATTGTTCCTGAGTTACAGCGAATCAATGGTATTGCGAGCGCAAAGATATTAGGAAGTCGTAAGTATGCTATGCGGGTTTGGTTAAAACCTGACCGTATGCGAGCATATAATATCTCTGCAGAAGAAGTGCTGGAAGCAATGGACGAACAAAGTGTTATAGCTAGACCTGGTAGATTAGGAAGAAGTTCAGGAAAGCAAGCACAATCTTTGGAGTACGTGCTTACTTATGAAGGTAGGTTTAATGAAGCAGATCAATACAAGGATATTATCATCAAGGCAAACAAAGAAGGTGAAATACTTAAACTAAGTGATATTGCTGATGTAGAGTTGGGAAGTGAGTTTTTTGATATTTATTCCAATCTTGATGGAAAACCTTCGGCATCTATTGTCTTAAAACAAACATTTGGTAGTAATGCTAGCGATGTTATAGATACAGTTAAAGACAAACTAAAAGAACTTCAAGAATACCTTCCTCCAGGAGTTAATTATAAAATCAGTTACGATGTTTCTAATTTCCTTGATGCTTCTATAGAACAAGTAGTTCATACGCTTAGAGATGCATTTATCTTAGTAGCAATTGTAGTATTCTTGTTTTTGGGAGATTGGAGATCTACACTTATACCAATCATAGCAGTACCAGTTTCATTAATAGGAGCTTTCTTCGTGATGCAGTTGTTTGGACTTTCTATTAATCTTATAACACTATTTGCTCTAGTACTTGCTATAGGTATTGTAGTAGATGATGCTATTGTTGTTGTTGAAGCAGTGCATGCCAAAATGGAGGGAGACCATAATATAACACCCTATCAAGCAGTAAAAAGTGTGGTGAGTGAAATAGGTGGGGCTATTATAGCTATTACTTTAGTAATGGTATCAGTTTTTGTCCCTGTATCATTTATGACGGGTCCTGTAGGCGTATTTTACAGGCAGTTTTCGATTACAATGGCAGGATCAATTATTATATCTGCTTTAGTAGCATTGACGCTTACACCTGTGTTATGTGCAATGATATTGAAAAACAACCATAACAAACCAAGAAAGAAATCGCCTATAAATCGGTTTATTGATTGGTTCAACAAGAGGTTTGATAAATTAACAGGACGATATGTAAGTCTTTTAAAACTGATTGTAAATAGAAGAATACTCACTTTTGGTATTCTATTGACCTTTTGTGTGGGGATATTTGTCACGAATGAGGTATTGCCAGCTGGGTTTATACCTAACGAAGACCAAGGAACTATTTATGCAATTATACAAACACCTCCAGGTGCTACATTGGAACGCACAAATGAAGTTGCAAGAAATCTACAATTGCTTTGTGAAGAAATGGATGCTATTGAATCCGTTTCCTCACTAGCGGGTTATGAGATCATGACAGAAGGACGTGGTTCTAATGCTGGTACTTGTTTGATAAATCTAAAACCTTGGTCAGAGCGTGAAAAATCAGTTCATGAAATTATGGAAGAACTTGAAGAGGAAAGTAAGGATTTGGGTGCTGTTATTGAATATTTTGAACCTCCAGCTGTTCCAGGTTTTGGGTCTTCAGGTGGTTTTTCAATGCGTCTTTTAGATAAGACTGATAATACGAATTATCAAGAATTCGAAAAAATAAATAATGCTTTTATGGATGCTTTACGAGAACGCAAAGAGCTTTCTGGGCTTTTTACTTTTTTTGCTGCAAATTATCCACAATATGAATTGGTAGTTAATAATAAGGCAGCCATGCAAAAAGGAGTTTCTATAGGGAAAGCTATGGAAAATTTGAATATTCTAATAGGAAGTACTTATGAGCAGGGATTTATTAAGTTCGGCCGTTTTTTTAAAGTGTATACTCAAGCTGCACCTGAGTATCGCAGACTTCCGTCTGATTTGGAAAAGCTTTTTGTGAAAAATGAAACAGGCGAAATGGTGCCTTATTCTTCATTTATGACCTTAAAAAAGAAATTAGGTCCTAACGAAATTACACGATATAATCTATATAACTCTGCATCTATTAGAGGGCTTCCAGCACCAGGCTATACTAGTGATGATGCTATTAAAGCAATTCGAGAGGTGGCAAAAGAAACTCTACCTCGCGGTTATGAGATAGCGTGGGAAGGATTATCATATGATGAAGCTAGTCGAGGTAATGAGTCCATTTACATTTTTGCAGTGGTATTAATATTTGTGTATTTGGTTCTTGCAGCCCAGTATGAAAGCTTCTTGTTGCCTTTAGTGGTCATTTTATCGCTTCCTGTAGGTATTTTTGGTTCATTTTTAGTACTCAAATTAATGGGATTGGCAAATGATGTGTATGCTCAGATCGGATTAATTATGCTAGTTGGATTGCTTGGTAAGAATGCTGTACTTATTGTGGAGTTTGCCGTTCAAAAACGGCGTGAAGGCGCTACTATATTTGAAGCTGCTATCGAAGGGGCAAAGATGCGTTTCCGCCCTATTTTAATGACCTCTTTTGCGTTTATTGCAGGATTAATACCGCTTGTGATTGCTACGGGAGCAGGAGCTATTGGAAACAGAACAATTGGAAGTTCAGCTATGGGCGGAATGCTTATAGGAACACTAATAGGTGTTTTAGTAATTCCTGGCTTATACTACATTTTTGGTAGAATGGCAGATGGTCGTGGTTTGATTAAAAACGAAGCTGATGAACCCATTTCTGAAGAATTTATTAGAACGTCTGAAACTAAGAATGATACGAGTATAGAATTGACACGTATAAAAAAACTTCTGTTAAAACTTAGCTCCAGAAAAAAAACAAATAAATAAGAATACAATGGTTAAACATAAATATATATATATCCTTCTTTTTGTTCTGGTAGCACTTATACATTCGTGTGTGCCAACTAAACAAGTAAGGGAGGCAAATATAGTGGTACCTGAAGGATATCAAAAACAATCTACAGACAGCCTTAATAGTGGAGCTGTTCCGTGGAAGGATTTTTTTTCAGACCAGTATCTCAAAACACTTATAGATACAGCTTTGGTCAAGAATCAAGAATTAAATATAGTACTACAACAAATAGCCGTTGCAAAAAATGAAATTAGGGCTAGAAAAGGAGAATACCTTCCTTTTGTAAATTTTCAAGCAGGAGCAGAAATCGAAAAAGTTGGGGAGTTTACCCGTAAAGGAGCTGTAGAGGCAAGTTTGCCTATTCGTAATAGGGAAGCATTTTCAGATCCTTTACCAAACTATTCAGCAGGATTGTTTGCGTCGTGGGAGCTTGATGTTTGGAAAAAGCTTCGCAATTCTAAAAAAGCAGCTGTAATGGAGTATTTAGCTTCTATGGAAGGCAAGAATTTTATGGTAACCAATTTGATAGCTGAAATTGCTGATGCCTATTATGAATTAATTGCTTTAGATAACCAATTGGAGATTCTTGAACAGAATCTTGAAATTCAACAAAACGCCTTAGTGATAGTGAAACTTCAGAAGCAAGCGGCTAGAACTACAGAATTGGCGGTAAAACGGTTTGAGGCAGAAGTATTAAGAAATCGAAGTGAAAAATATGAAATAAAGCAACAGATTGTTGAAGCCGAAAATAAAATCAATTTTTTAATAGGTAGACAGCCAACCCCCATCGTTAGAAGCTCAGAAGGCTTTATAAAAAGACCTATTAATTTTATTACAGCTGGCATTCCAGTACAATTATTACAAAACCGACCCGATATAAGAAAAGCAGAATTTGAGTTGGCGGCAGCAAAATTAGATGTTAAAGTAGCTAGAGCCAATTTTTATCCATCATTTGGAATTAGAGCTGGGATCGGTTTAGAAGCATTCAAGCCTAGGTTTTTGACATCGACTCCAGAATCACTTCTTTATAGCTTAGCAGGAGATGTTGTTGGACCTTTAATTAATAGAAATGCAATTAAAGCGGAATACAGTAATGCTAATGCAAGACAATTAAAGGCAGTTTTTGAATATGAAAAGGCCATTTTAAATGGGTATATAGAAGTAGCAAACGAGCTATCTAATATTGAAAACTTAAAGAAGAATTATGAGTTTAAAAATAAACAAGTAATGGCACTGACAAAATCAATAGAGATATCGAATAAATTGTTTCAATCGGCACGTGCCGATTATATGGAAGTTTTACTTACCCAACGAGATGCATTGGAATCTAAAATAGAACTTGTGGAAACCAAAAAAGAGCAAATGATGGCTAGAATATCAGTATACCGTGCCCTAGGTGGCGGGTGGAAATAAAGAATAAGAAATAAAAAAATATAAAGATGTCAATTTCACAATTATTTGAATCAGGAACTCAAAAACGAAATGTATTGCATTTTGCAGCTATTGCGAATATGGCTTTAATAGATGGAATTCTTAATGAAGCTGAAGAGCAAATGTTGATTAGGTTTTCTAGAAAACTTAATATAAGTGCAGAACAATATAAAGAAATATTACATAATATATCTTCTTATCCTTTACCCAATGTTTCTTTAATAAAAGAACGTTTTGAATATATTTATGAATTATTCTGTATGATCTACGCAGACCATGAAATAGGTACTCTAGAGATGCATTTGATTCATAAATATGCCATTGGTATTGGATTTGAAGAACATTTGGCAGAGCAATTAATAGAAA
>CAKZKZ010000425.1 GCA_937124495.1 uncultured Dokdonia sp.
AATGATGACCCTAGGGTGATTATTATTAAAATAGCAGATCGCTTGCATAATATGCAAACCATGGATTCTATGCGACCTGACAAACAGGTGAAAATCTCTAGCGAGACTCTCTATATCTATGCACCACTTGCCCATAGAATGGGTCTTTATAATATCAAAACAGAACTCGAAGATTTAAGTCTTAAATACACAGAACCTGATGTATATAAAGATATTAGAGAGAGAATAAAGGAAAGCAAAGAAGATCAAGACAAATACATAAGAGATTTCAAAAAAGTCATTGAAGACTCGCTCAACTTAGAAGGATTAGAATATGAGATAAAAGGACGTCCTAAATCTATTTATAGCATACGACGTAAAATCATGAATCAAGGAGTTAGCTTTGATGAAATCTATGATAAATTTGCGATTCGTATTATATATAAAAGTGACGTTGCAAATGAGAAGTTCTTAGCTTGGAAAATATACTCTATTGTTACTGATCACTTTAGACCCAATCCAACACGTTTAAGAGATTGGATATCATCTCCCAAAACGACAGGATATGAAGCACTTCATATCACCGTAATGGGACTTAAAGGAAGATGGGTAGAAGTTCAAATACGTTCTGAACGTATGAACGAAATTGCAGAAAAAGGATATGCAGCTCACTTTAAATATAAACAAGGTGATGACGGAGATAAAGGGCTAGATGAATGGATTAATAGATTACAAGAAGCTCTAGAAAATCCAGATACTAATGCGGTTGATTTTGTAGAAAACTTCAAACTAAACTTATATAATAAGGAGATTTTTGTATTTACCCCTCAAGGAGATCTTAAATCACTCCCAAAAGGCGCTACTCCTTTGGATTTTGCTTTTAGCGTTCATACTGAAGTAGGCTTGCATACTAGAGGAGGTCGTGTCAATGGAAAATTAGTGCCATTAAGTCACGAATTAAAAAGTGGTGATCAGGTAGAAATCATTACTTCCGATCAAGCAAAACCTACAAATAACTGGTTAGATTACGCCACAACAGCTAGAGCAAGAGCAAAAATTAAATCTTCTCTAAAAGATGAGAAAAAAGAAACTGCTTCTGAAGGAAAAGTCATTCTTACACGAAAGCTAAAATCTCAAAAAATACAACTTAATGAAAAGACAATTAATGAACTAGTCTCCTATTTTAAGCTAAATACGAGTTTAGACCTTTTTTATCGAGTTGGAATAGGCACTATTGACAATAAAATGATCAAGGAGTTTGCGACACAACGCAGCAATGCCTTCATGAGCTTTTTTAAGAATAAAATAAGGAAGCCCACCTCGTTAGAAAATGTAGATCGAGATGAAATTACTAATAAATATGACGACCTCGTTTTTGGTACAGATGAACAACAACTAGATTATAAATTTTCGAACTGCTGTAATCCTATCCCTGGCGATCCTGTATTTGGGTTTACAACTATTAATGAAGGTATTAAAGTTCATAAAAACAACTGCCCTAATGCCATCTCCATGCGAAGTAAATATGCATATCGGGTCTTACCTGCAAAATGGATAGACTCAAGTGCTCAAGGACATAAAGTAGATATACGGCTTACTGGTATTGATGCTCAAGGACTTGTAAACGACGTTACAAAAGAGATTTCTGATCATATGCACGTAAATATTAAAGGCATTAGTTTTACAACAAATGGCGGTATTTTTAATGGAAACATTACCGTTATTATTCAAAACAAAGAACATCTTAAAAAGTTAATGGATAATCTTAAAAAAATCAATGGAATTGACAAAGTCACTCGATTATAATTCCGTAACTTTACATCTTTAATAGCACTATGAGTGTAAATTCTACCATAAACAAAGATCAAGAAGTTGTAAAGAGTGTCTTTACAACATACTTGGAAGAAAAAGGACATCGTAAAACCCCTGAGCGTTACGCTATATTACAGGAAATATACAACAACGATGAGCACTTCGATATAGAGTCTCTTTATATCAACATGAAAAACAAAAATTATCGTGTAAGTCGTGCTACCCTTTATAATACTATAGAACTCTTACTGGAATGTGGATTGGTACGTAAGCATCAATTTGGAAACGCGCAGGCACAATACGAAAAGTCCTATTTTGATAAGCAACACGATCACGTGATCTTATCGAATGGTGAAGTGATTGAGTTTTGTGACCCACGTATACAAGCTATTAAGAAAACCATTGAAGAAGTTTTTGATATCACTATAGATAAACACTCTCTTTACTTTTACGGAACGAAAAACACCTCTAACTAATATATACGAATGGCAGTAGACTTACTACTAGGGCTCCAATGGGGCGACGAAGGAAAAGGAAAAATTGTAGACGTACTTACTAAAGATTATGACATTATTGCTAGGTTTCAAGGCGGTCCAAATGCAGGACACACCTTAGAATTTGATGGTATAAAACATGTCTTAAGAACAATCCCATCTGGTATTTTCCATAAAACAGCTATGAATGTTATAGGAAATGGCGTTGTCATTGATCCTGTTGTTTTTGTAAAAGAATTAGAAGGACTAGATCAATTTGATATTGATTACAAAGCAAAGTTAATTATATCTCGTAAAGCACATTTAATACTTCCTACACATCGATTATTAGATGCTGCTAGTGAAGCTAGTAAAGGGAAAGCAAAAATAGGTTCTACTTTAAAAGGTATAGGACCTACCTACATGGATAAAACAGGTAGAAATGGTATACGTGTTGGAGATTTAGAATTATCTGATTGGAAAACAAAATACCGCAACCTTGCTGATAAGCATGAAGCAATGATTTCATTTTATAATGTAGATATACAATATGACCTACAAGAAATGGAAACTGAATTTTTTGAATCTGTAACAAGACTTAAAGAATTGACTTTTATAGACAGTGAGGAGTATTTAAACCAGGCTATTAAAGCTGGAAAAACAATTCTTGCCGAAGGAGCTCAAGGTTCTTTACTAGATATTGATTTTGGAACCTATCCATTTGTAACATCTTCAAACACGACAGCAGCAGGTGCATGTACTGGCTTAGGTATTGCTCCTAACAAAGTAAAGGATGTATATGGGATTTTTAAAGCATATACAACTCGTGTAGGATCAGGACCTTTCCCAACGGAATTATTTGATGAAGTAGGTGCTGAGATGGCAGAAGTAGGCCGCGAATTTGGAGCTGTAACCGGACGTCCGCGTCGTTGTGGATGGTTAGATCTTGTCGCGCTTAAATATACATGTGAGGTAAATGGGGTGACACAACTCAATATGATGAAAGGAGATGTACTTTCTGGGTTTGACACTTTAAAGGTATGTACTGCTTACACGTATAAAGGAGAAACAATTACACATTTACCATACAATATCGAACCAGAAAATGTAAATCCAGTGTACACTGAGTTTCCATGTTGGAAAGAAGATTTAACTAAAATGAGAAATGTTGATCAGTTTCCAAAAGAATTGAATGACTACATTGACTTCTTAGAAAAAGAATTAGAAATTCCTATTAAAATTGTCTCTGTAGGACCAGATCGTACACAGACTATTCTGAGATAATACATTCTCTTTATAAAATATAAACCCGCAATTGTAATACATTGCGGGTTTTTTATAGAATATCACCTTTTGACACTTCATTAACGCTTTCAAAATCCAATTTGT
The DNA here is from genome assembly GCA_937124495.1 of uncultured Dokdonia sp. Taxonomy (GTDB): domain Bacteria; phylum Bacteroidota; class Bacteroidia; order Flavobacteriales; family Flavobacteriaceae; genus Dokdonia. The sequence continues at coordinate 3,654 of CAKZKZ010000425.1, forward strand.
TTATTTTTGCTACAATGCATATCCAAAAATACATACTTACAGTGATTGTTGTTGTTTTTGCTTTCGCGAAAGCGTATACACAAGAAGAAGAACGCAAAGAAATTGACATCACCTCTGACGTTACTCAAATTGATGAAGAGGAATACCCTGGCGCCATCGTGATGTATAAGAAAAACAAACAAGTATACATCATACATGAAGGTATTGAAATGTGGTGTGACCTTGCTTTTCATTACAAAGATGAAAATTTTGTAAGAGCCTTAGGGAATGTGAAAATAAAACAAGGAGATTCGGTTTCTATGCGTAGTAAATATGCCGAATACAATGGAGATACAAAGTTTGCTTTTGCTGCGGGTAAAGTATGGCTTAAAAAAGATACAACAGTGGTCACTACAGATACGATGTACTTTGATCGTGTCAAACAGCAATCCTATTATCGTACAAATGGCGTTGTAACTTCTCCTAATAGTAAAATTACTAGTCGCATTGGACGTTATTACCTTGAACAAGATAAGATATCCTTTATAAGTGATGTTGTAGTCACGAATCCAGAATATGTAATAAACAGTGAGCAACTAGACTTTTATAGTGAAACTGAACACGCATACCTATATGGTCCCACCACCATTACAAGTGAAACTTCCAAAGTCTATTGTGAACGAGGATTTTACGATACTAAAAATGATTATGGGTACTTTGTAAAAAACTCCCGTATAGATTATGACAATCGGCAAGTGTATGGAGATAGTCTCTATTTTGACAGAACTACTAATTTTGCCAGTGCTACTAATAATATTAGAGTAAAAGACACTTTAAACAAAAGTCTCATCAAAGGGCATTATGCCGAAGTATATCGAGCTAAAGACTCTGTCTTCATCACCCAACGTGCGGTTGCCATTACAGAACAAGAAGGGGATTCTATATATATACACGGTGACAAACTTATTATTACTGGAAAACCTGAAAATCGAATTGTACGCGGGTATTATAATGTACGCATGTTTAAGAGTGATATGAGTGGTAAATGCGATTCTATTCACGTAAATCAAAAGACTGGACTTACACAGATGATACGCAGGCCTGTCTTATGGAGTGAAGAAAATCAAATCACAGGAGACAGTATACATCTTGTCAATAATGTGGTGACAGAAAAGCTGGATTCTTTAAAGGTATTTGATAATTCATTTATTGTTCAGAAAGACTCTATAAGTGGTTATAACCAAGTAAAAGGACAGAAATTATATGGTTTTTTTAATAAAGAAAATCAGTTAGACTCAGTTAATATTTTAAATAACGCTGAGAGCATCGTGTATATGCGTCAAGAGGATGGAGAACTACAAGGTATTGACAAAAGTAAATCAGCATCTATTACTGTTCTTTTTCGAGACAAAGCGATAGACGAAACCATAAAATATAAAAATATTAGTGGTAATATATGGCCAGAGTCTCAATTTAAACAACAGCAACAAACTTTTGATGGTTTTGAATGGAGAGGTGACGAACGACTCTTATCTAAAGAAGACATTTTTAAAGGAGAACCTCCTTTTAAACTTACAAAAATACAAGGGATTCCATTACCAGTTATAGATACTGATTTCTTTGAGGAAATTGAAGAGGGAGACCCCGAGACCCCCAGT
>CAKZKZ010000426.1 GCA_937124495.1 uncultured Dokdonia sp.
TGAAATCCGCAGACGAATCTTTGACCTGTACGCGACTTTTGATTCATCAGATAGTCGATAATGTTAGTACACCTGTAATCGCAGCTGGGGGCATTTCTAATGGAAAAGACATTGCTGATGTGTTAAAACTGGGTGCTGGCGCAGCCCAAATTGGAACAGCTTTTTTGGCAACGAATGAGTCAAATGCTTCAGATCTCCATAAATCTAAATTACTAACTAGTGAAACTATTAAAACCGATCTCACCAAAGTTTATACAGGAAGATTAGCCCGAGTAATTTCAACTGGTTTTTCTAAAGAAAATAATAACATCAAAATTACAGCTCCTTACCCAATTCAAAGTGCTTTTTTAAGCCCGTTGAGAAAGGCTGCCATAGAACAGAACAAGTTAGATTTGGTTGCATTTTATTCAGGACAACCTTCCACAACGCTTAAATATAAGTCTGTGCAGGAGCTATTCATTTCATTAAAAGAAGAGGCATCAAAATATAGTTAACATTCACGAATAAATGGAAATAAAAACAGATAAATACTTTGAAAAAATAAAGGTGACTTTTAAAAACAATTTAAACAAATGGTTGATAAACTCAAGCGAAATTAATGTTAACGAAACTTACTTTTTCAGAATGAACAAAGTTTATGGTTAGTAGTGTTTTTCTGATTAATAGCTGTAGTGAATTAGGGGATGTTATCCATCCCTTGGTTCTCTCTTAATTTTTAATTAAAATCAAATGTAAATGTCAAAGAATTTATCGAAACGCAAAGAAACTTGGAATACAATTTTTATTTTCCTAATTATTGTTTCAATTGTAAGCACCCCGTTTTATCTTGCAATTGTTAATTTATATCCTTCTAGAATATACGTTGGAGCGCTTATGTGGTGTCCGGCAATAGCCGCAATAATTACACTTAAAATAAAAGGACGACCTATTTCTTCCTTACATTGGAATTGGGCAGATTTGAAATATATTCGCTGGTCTTATTTTACTCCTGCTATATATGTCTTCATTACCTATATACTCATTTGGTTTTTTGGATTAGGAGAATTATCGAATGTAGAGAGCATTATGGAATGGGCTAAAGAACTTGGATTAGTTGGATTTGGGACATTAAAACCAACATTTGTTATAATTATAGGTATTGTTTTGCTAGGAACTGTCGGTGTTATAAGAGCAATGGCAACGGTTTTAGGAGAAGAAATAGGCTGGCGAGGTTTTTTAATCTATGAATCAAGAAAAGTTCTTTCTTTTACTGGTGTATCCCTTTTTGTGGGATTCATCTGGGCATTATGGCATTGGCCAATACTATTGTATTACAGTGAAAATGTCACTTTGGAATTTACAACTTTTTTTGTTTTTGTAATTTCGATGTCATTTATTATGACTTACTATACTTTTAAATCTAAAAGTTTATGGCCAGCAGTAATTTTTCACTCGGTAAGTAATGTATTTGTTCAAAAAGTATTCCCCCCTTTAACAGAAAAAATCGAAGGAACTGAACATTGGCTTGGAGAGAATGGAATTATGTTTGCCATTGTAACCTTTGTATTTGCAATATACTTTTGGAGAAAAGCACTTAAAGAAAAATTATAATATATACATAAACAGATTTAATAATCAACACAATAAAATTTGATGAACACCCTAATAAAGTCAAAAAGAATAATATCTATTTTAATATTATATCTAATTAGCTCAAATTTTTCTTATGCACAGTCTGATGACTTAAAAAAACCAAAATTGGTCGTTGGAATTGTAGTAGATCAAATGAGGTCTGAACAATTATATAGATATGCAAAAAAATATAGCGAAGATGGTTTTAAAAGAATTTTACGCGATGGATTCAATTTTAAAAACACCCAATATAATTTTACGCCAACAGCTACTGCACCAGGTCACTCATCAATATATACAGGTACAACACCAGCAACGCATGGTATTATAGGTAATAGTTGGTACAATCGGTATAAAAAGAGCTATACCAGCAGTGTGGAAGATACTACCGTAGTTTTAATTGGTAGCAAGAAGCAAAATAATACAGGAGCTTCACCCAAACAGTTATTGACGACTACCATTTCCGACCAACTACGTATGAATACTAATTTCAGATCAAAAGTAATTAGTGTTTCATTAAAAGATAGAGCGGCTGTGTTACCTGGAGGTCATCTTGCTAATGCAGCATACTGGCATGATATCGAAACAAGTCCAGGGCATTTTGTTTCGAGTTCTTATTATATGAATGAATTACCTAAATGGGTAAGTCAGTTTAATAAATTAGAGAAATCGAGCAAATATTTAGATACTGTTTGGAATACCTTATACCCGATAGAGAGCTATACTGAAAGTTATGGCGATAACAACAAATATGAGATTGTCCTTGGAGAAGATAGCCCTACCTTTCCTTATGACTTCAAAAAGCTTAGGGAAAAATATAGAAAAAGAAATATAGAATATTTGATGTTAGGGTTTTCACCAGCTGGAAACACATTGCTCACTGAATTCGCTATGGATGCAGTTAAAAACGAAAAATTGGGTAGTGATGAAGAAACAGATATGCTCACAATTAGCTATTCTGTTACGGATAAAGCTGGACATCTATTCGGCCCAAATTCAGTTGAAATAGAAGATATTTATATAAGATTAGATCTTGAAATAAGTAAACTTCTAAGATACTTAGATAAAGAAATTGGTAAAGGAGAATATACACTATTTCTTACCTCTGATCATGGTGCAGTTCCGATAGCCTCATATTTAAATGATATAAAAATTCCTGCTGGAGTAGCAAGAATAACAAGATGTAAATACTTGTTGAGCAACTATTTAAATGCTAAATATGGAGAGGATTCATGGATTCAAAATTTCGATGGAGATCAATTGTATTTGAACAGAAATATCATCAATGAGAAAAAATTACAATTAGAAAGTATTCAGCAAGATGCCGCAGATTTTTTAGTAAACCTAGAAGGAATTAGTGGTGCATTGACTGCCTATCACTTACAAACTAGTCAATATAATTCTAGTGTAAGAGAACTCGTTCAAAATGGATATCAACAAAAAAGATCTGGCGATGTACTTATAACTTTTGATGCTGGTTTTGTTCAAGATGATGATTCTGAAATTGAGGTATCTTCAGTAAAAGGAACCATTCATGGTTCAGGTTATAGTTATGATACTCATGTTCCTGTACTTTGGTTTGGTAATGGAATAACACATGGAGAATCAGTTAGGAAAGTTTCGCCTATTGACATATCATCAACACTAACAATGATTCTAAATCTTCAATTGCCAAGTGGAAATAGTGGAAGCCCATTAATAGAATTATTTAAATAATGAACTCAATAAATCTATTAATTAAAATGAAACTAAAAAACAAGCATAAGTCGTGTATAATTAATTGCTATGTCAAGTGATTTTATACACAAACACATTAAGCACAATACTTAGAAATGAACGCCAACTTAAATAATAAAAAATCAAATTAGAAACCAAAAATGAGAATAGAATCATTTAATGAACATATACACTATAATGATGCTAATATTATTACGAAAGTCATTTTAGAATCGTCGTTTTCAAGAGAGATTAGAATTCTATTGAAGCGGGAACAGATAATGAAAGAGCACAAAGCACCATTTCCAATAATAGTTCATGTTTTGGAAGGAGAAGTCGAATTTGGAGTTCAGAAAGGTGTTCATTTACTAAAAAAAGGAGCAATTATTTCTTTAAATGGAAATATAACTCACAACTTAAAAGCACGAAAGGATAGTATTGTTCGCTTAACACTTTTAAAACTTGATAAAGTTGAACGTTTAGACAAAGTGATTGAAGATTATAGAAAACCGAAAAGATGTGAGCCAATTGGTAAATGCTTTTTATGCTAAAATCAGAAAGGATGTATTATTAGGTCCTATTTTTAATAGACATATTCAAGATGAAAAATGGTCGGAACATCTTACTAAGCTCACTGATTTTTGGGAAACTAATTTATTTGGAATAGCAAAGTTTAAAGGAAATCCATCAGCAAAACATATAAATGTAGATGCAAACTTGAACTACACTATTCAACAGAATCATTTTGGAAAATGGTTGCAACTTTGGTTTGAAACAATAGACGAACTATATATAGGTGAACTTGCCCTAAAAGCAAAGGAATCTGCTCGAAACATGTCGACTGGGCAATTTTTGACCATTTGGAAGAATAGACCTGCAAACAAAAAATAAATTAAGTAACACTATATATAAATATTTTAATTACGGAACGAAAATACCCACTTCCACCATTTACGTTGGAAACTGCAAAACAAAAAATTCAAATGGCAGAAGATGCCTGGAATTCTCAAAATCCTGAAAAAGTAAGCTTAGCATATACTGCTGATAGTGAATGGAGGAATCGAAGCTTATTTATAAATGGACGAGAAGAAATTGTAAACTTTTTAACTGAAAAATGGAAAAATGAATTAGACTATAAATTAAAGAAAGAATATTGGGCGCATTCGGGAAATAAAATAGCCGTTAGATTTGAATACGAATATAGAAATGAAGATGGAAAATGGTTAAGAGCATATGGCAATGAGAACTGGGAGTTTGATAAAAATGGCTTAATGGATAAAAGGTACGCAAGTATTAATGACCTTGAAATAAAAGAAGAAGATAGACGATTATAAAAAATATGGAGGCGGAAAAACATGGTTTGACTCTCTGATATCAAATATATTAGGACATCGCTCCCAAAAGCAAGAGAAATCCGTACTAAAATCATTAACATTAATAAAAAACCATAAAAAGCTCTTAGGATCATCTACTGGAAAAAACAAACGTTTCAAACGTATAATATATATACAATATATCAACAATGAGCATATACAATTGTTGTAGCTAATTAAAAAACTAACTATGAAATTAAACTATTATCAAATAGATGCTTTTACTGATAAATTATTTGGAGGAAATCCGGCTAAAGTTGTGCAACTAAATGAATGGTTGGATGACGGATTACTTCAGGACATTGCGAAAGAAAATTCAGTTGACGCAACTGCATTTTTTATTATTAGTGGAGATGCTATAGAATTAAGATGGTTTACGCCTGATTTAGAACTCGATTTATGCGGACACGCTACACTAGCAACAGCTCATGTTCTAACGACTATTTTAGAATATAAAAAGGACAAAATAGTTTTTAATACCAAAAGTGGACAATTGTATGTTAACGTTGAAAACGAACGTTATGTAATGGACTTACCTCAAAGAAACCCTTTAAAGACTAAATTACCCAGTTTTATAAAAGAATCTCTTGATAAACAACCTAAAGAAGTTCTAAAGTCGAGAGATTATATTTTGGTATATGAAACCGAACAAGATGTTAGGAATATTAAAATTGACAAAAGTATATTTGATAGAGAAAATATTGATCCAGGAGGTGTAGCAATAACAGCAAAAGGAAATAACTCTGATTTTGTATCAAGATTTTTCATTCCTCAAGCAACAATTCTTGAAGATCCTGTAACAGGTTCATTGCACGCTTCATTAGTCCCTTATTGGAGTAAAGTTTTAAATAAAAAGGAGATGACGGCAATTCAATTATCGTCTCGTAAAGGAAAATTGCTTTGTACAAATTTAGAAGATAGAGTATTAATTACAGGAAAAGCAAAAACCTATTCAGAAGGAATTATTAAACTATAATAAACTGGCAACAACAAAAGATATATTTAATAAGGTGCAATACATAGAAATGAACGTCAACTTAAATAATAAAAAATTCAAATCTGAATTCAATTCGAAAAATGGAGAGATTTCTGACCAAACCATATTTTCTTACAATCAAAGTGATAATATCATTTGGGCGGAATATAGCGGTGGAGAAATTATAAAAGGGAGTATTATCGGAAAAGTTGTTGAGAACCATTTAGAGTTTGTTTATCAACACATAAACCAAGAAAATGAATTAATGACAGGAAAATGTATTACCCATCTTGAACAAACAAAAAACGGAAAAGTTAGATTGAATGAAACATGGCAATGGACTTGTAAAGATAATAGTTCAGGTAAATCAACATTAATTGAGATATAAAATGAAAGTACTGATTATATATTGTCATCCAAGTAAAGAATCTTACACATATCAGATTTTAGAACAATTAAAAGAAAGTCTGATAAACGAAAGTATAGAATTTCAAATCTCAGATTTATATCAAATGGATTTCCAAACTGATATGACCGAAAAGGAATATATGAGAGAAGGGCTTTTAAATTTAGATCTATCAATTTCAACAGATGTACAAAAAGAACAGAAAAAAATTGAAAACGCAGATTGTATAATTTTCTTGTATCCCGTTTGGTGGAGTGATTGTCCAGCCAAATTAAAAGGATGGTTTGATAGAGTATATTCAGTTGGATATGCTTACGGATATGATGGTAAAGGAAACGAAGTCCAAAGAATGAAAAATATCAAATATGGAATCGCTTTATGTACAGCTGGACATCCAAATAAATTTTTAAATGAAATCGGTGTTGCCGAAAGTATGAGAAATGTGATGATTGATGACAGATTGGGGCAACGGTTTAATAAAAAGGAAATGATAATATTGGGAGGGACTTTAGACCGAGAAAAAGTCGAGAATGAACATTCTGATATTGTTAAAAACATTGGGAGGCGAATAAAAAAGTACTGCATTTAACAATGAGTATAGTCTAAAGGTAAATGTAGTAAAGCATCTTAGCTAAAAAAATAGCCATTTGCTCATCTGAAAAAAAATATGATAAAACCCTATTTAGTAAACGTGCATCAAGAAATTCTTGATGATTTGAATTTAAGAATTAAAAACACTCGCTGGCCTGATGAAATGGACAATTCTGGGTGGAATTATGGCTCTAATTTATCATACATGAAAGAATTAAGTGATTACTGGCTTCATGATTTTAGTTGGAGAGAAATTGAGAATGAGATTAATTCATTTCCTAATTTTATGGCAGAAATTGATGGTCATCAAATCCATTTTTTGCATATAAAAGGTAAAGGTGAAAAGTCTACACCCTTAATCATAACACATGGATGGCCAGGATCATTTATAGAGATGCTCAAACTCATCCCTCTATTAACCAATGACGAGAATTTTTCTTTTGACCTGGTAATCCCTTCGGTTATTGGATTCGGATTTTCTAGTAAATGTTTAAAACCTGGATGCGACAATGCTTATGTAGCAGATGTATGGCATAAACTCATGTTGAAACTTGGTTATGAAAAATATGGCGCGCAGGGAGGAGATATAGGTTCTGGCATTAGTACTCACCTAGGGATAAAATACCCTGAGCATATCATAGGGATACACCTTAATTATGTGTCTGACTCATTTAAACCTTATACTAAAGAAGAAGTACTTGCAGAAGATGTTATAAAATACAATCAAGGCCTTGAAGAGTGGGCAGCTAGAGAAGCAGGATACGCCTATATACAAAGCACCAAACCAATAACACTAGCTTACGGGTTAAATGATTCACCTATTGGGCTATGTGCGTGGATAGTCGAAAAATTTAATAGTTGGAGCGATAATGATGGGAACCTTGAAAACATATTTACAAAAGATGAAATATTAGCCAATATCACTCTTTATTGGATAACACAAACCATTCATTCATCTATAAGAATTTATAATGAAAACAGTAAAAACCCAATGGTTTTTGGTGTAAATGATTTCGTGAAACCACCTGTAGCTTATGCTAATTTCCCTAAAGAAATATCAAGACCACCTAAAGTATATATGTCTAAAGGATATAATCTAACACATTGGACAAATATGCCAAAAGGAGGGCATTTTGCGGCTATGGAGCAACCTGAGTTGTTAGCTTCCGATATGAAAGATTTTTTCTATTCACTATAATTATTTAATAAAAATGGAATTTGAAAACTGGTGACCTTGAACTCCAGAGCGGTGTATATAAAAAGTAATTACGTATATTTTATTAAATAGCTTTTGTAGAAACTACTTTAAATCTATATGCTTTATAATCAATTGCTTACATTTGTTGTATTGAAAGCTGAAACGGCTGTTGTAGGTGTCTTAATAGGTGTCCTACTCGAAAAATAGTAAAATAAAATACTGATATCCAGAGTGGTATGAATCACATTCGAATCCTGCCACCCCGACCAAAAAGCCTAAAATCAATTGATTTTAGGCTTTTTAATTTTCTACTATTTTTCCCTTACTCTGTGCAGGCATATTTTCTCCATCACCTCATAGACTATATTATAGATCAAGTCCAAATGTTTTGGTTGAGCAGAATTTGCGTTAAGGATTGATGCGACATCCTCGTAGGCATCACGGTACGTGATGATGTAGAAATATAGCGGAAAGCCTGACCCGTTAGGGAAACGCGCTATAAGAAAATGTATTAAGCGTAAGTTTCATCATTTGACGTATTGTTTTCTTACTCCTTTTTTTTAATATATTCTAATAAAGTGCGGGAAAAACATACTAAAAATGCGGATTTAATGCATTGTTAATTAACAGATTACGTAAAGATGTAGTTGGGAAAAATATGTAGCTTTAATAACTAATTAGTTAGCTTTTATTAGAATACATAGAAAACATCAATATGTAGCAAATTCAAAACAACCTTAAACCTGGGTTAAAGCAACATCGTTATGAAAACTACCAGTTTGATAGAACTCTTCCTTGCTTTTTTTATTTCAATATCCTCGTGTGATCATGAAATTAACCAAGGCATATATTATTGGGATCAAACTAAATGTTCTGATCCATGGAATACTGGAGAAAATGATAGTGATGCAAAAACTGCTACAGCACTGAGAACATATTTTGACAGTTTAGATATACATGTATTAGAAGTCAATTTTGAGAGCTTACCAAATGATGGTAAGGTTTCCTGTGATGCGTGTCATTGCTTATCAGGAATGCGTATCCTCATAAGTATACCCGATAGTGATCACCAAAAGGGTCTTGATGTCGGGTTTAAAAAAGTGAATTGAAATAGTATTATTAACCCTAAAATTTTTAAAAATGAAAAAAACACTACTTTTTTTAGTTGGATTTTTATGGCTTAATTTGTGTAACTCTCAAGTCGTAAGTAATTTTTACCCTGATGGAAACGCTTCAGATCAAATTGAATTTTCTGAAGAAGTAAATAAGTTTGATCAAACCTTAACACTTCCAAGTTTTGATTTTGAAAAATTAAAACAGGAAGATTTAAAAAATTCAGATGTATTAAAGCCGTATCGTTTTGGAAAAGATTTCGATACCAATGTTAGTTTAACCAATGGAACGTGGAAAGAAGTTTCAAATGGAAGAATTTGGAGTATGTCTTTTCGCTCTACAAATGCTTATTCTTTGAATTTTGTTTTCAGTAATTTTAAGTTGGCAGAAGGGGCGAAGCTTTACATTATTAATGAGAATGAAACGATGTCTTATGGACCAGTTACTTCAGAAATGAATCCTAAGAAGGGTGATTTTCTAACAGATTTGGTAGAAGGAGATTTTGTTACTATTTACTTATTTGAACCGTTAGCGCAAGAAGGAAAATCTACGTTAACCATAAAGAAAACGGTACATGCGTACAAAAATGTCTTACCAATGTTTACGACTAGATTGGGTGAATCTTTAGGGTGTAATAATGATATCAATTGTTTTCCAGCATGGGATTTTGAATCAGATGCCGTAGGTCTAGTATTACTTGCAAATGGAACAGCTTGGTGTAGTGGTTCATTATTGATGACAGCAGATCAAAGCTTTGATCCTTATTTCTTATCAGCATTTCATTGTATTGATACTAATTCGAATGGAGCCCTTTCTGCAAATGAAATAAATAATGCAGAGAATTGGATGTTCAGATTTCAATATAAAAAAGCAGTATGTAATGGCAATACAGCTACGCTAGGGACTTCATATAATGGGGCAACATTTAGAGCAGGTTGGGATGATTCAGACATGGCACTTGTTGAATTGGATACTTCACCTATTGGCAATACTGATGTTTCTTATTTGGGTTGGGATAGGAGAGCAAATACACCAACAAGAGGAACAACCATTCATCATCCAAGAGGGGATGTTATGAAAATTTCATTTGATAATAATGCCCTGCAATCAAATGCAAATGTGATCAATTGGGCTGGGGGAACGACTTCACCTGTAAACTCTCATTGGACAGCAATTTTGGATAATGGTACAGCAGAGGGAGGTTCTTCAGGATCTATGATTCTTAATCAAAATAGAAGAGTTGTTGGGCAATTACACGGCGGTTTTAGCGGTTGTGCGCCTGTAACTAAACACTATGGGAGATTTGATGTTTCTTGGACAGGAGGCGGAACGGATGCCACACGATTAAGTAATTGGTTAGATCCATGTGGTTCTACTGTAACGACTACAAACTCGACAAGACCCCCTTCTATATCTGGTAGTGATTTAATTTGTTCTTCAGGTGCTTCATATACAGTTAATAATTTACCTGCAGGTGCTACGATAAATTGGACGAGTCCTTCATATATTACAAGAGTTTCTTCCCAAGGATCAAACCCTTGTACCTTTTCTTCTACCAGTTCTTCAAGTGGTTGGATTCAAGCAACAATAACACCTCCAAATGGTTGTGGTAATACTATAGTTGTCAGGAAAAATGTAAAGGTTGGGGCGGCAATTGTAGATTATATTTCATTTTCTAATACTGCTGATAGTGGAGACTATTTTTGTTCTAGTCATACTGGAAATGCATACACTATCGTGAACGGAAATATTCCTAATACGACGTATCAATATAGATTACTAAAATACCCAAATTTAAATGTAGTGTACACTTCACCAAGTGGTCAGTCTAATACGGGGACTGTTAGTTATACTCCTTCTCCGGGTTGGTATGTTTTTGATGTTAGAACAACGAATCCTTGTGGGACAGGACGTTGGTCAGGTTATGAAGTAGAATATGTAGATTGCTCCCAAGGCGGTGGAGGAGGAGAAGGAGGAGAATGGAGATATCATATTTCACCAAATCCAACTTCCGAAACCTTAACTATTGGAAGACAGACTAGGGGGACTAATCATGAAAATGTACCATCTTCATATGAACTTTATAATTTTCACGGAAACCTAATCACTAAAGGGAATGTAAGTGATATTACTACTATTGATGTATCTAGTTATAAAAAAGGGAGCTATATCTTAAAAATTACTTCAAATAGTACCTCAGAAACGCATCATATTATTGTTCATTAAAAAAACAGTAAAGAGTATAACGAACAATCTCGATAAATTTATGAGAATGGTAGACATTCAAAAAAAGCCAAAAATCAATTGATTTTTGGCTTTTTTATTTCCATACTACTTTTCTATTTAAATTTATAACGAATCAAATCGAAAAAATATAGTTCATTTGTATAAGAAGAATTCTTAATTTAAGTTTTAAGGGTTATGGACAAAATGGAAGAGATCCATCTGGGCACGTTAAAGTACAAGAAATTTGAATGATTCCTGATGAAGTAAAACAAGCACCCGTTGAACCACCATTACCACCACCGCCATTTAAACAGGGATGACCTGGAGGCACAATACATGGACATCCAGGAGGAGCTATATCGCATCCACCAAATCCACCATTAACTTCTTTTTGTTTTACTTTACTTAAAACCTTTCCTAATTTTTTTAAATTTTCCATGATTAAAATTTTTAATATTTATTTAAAGCCATGAATATGTAATTATCTATAACAGGCTTAAATTCAGTATAATATACAAAATAAATTCATTTTAAGGCATGTAAATAAGTGTTAATTAAAATTAACCAGCGTTCAAAAAGCGGAAAAATTAATGATATTATTTATTGTATTAGTTACTATTGGATATGGAGCAAAACCTTAAGATCCTATTAAATCGTTCTAAGGTAGATGCATAGTTTTTTAGAATGACTCATATTCGTTACTCGATAATCGAGATTTAAATGCCCCGAGGCTTGCCTCGAAATTAAATAATTCTTTCCTTAAACTACCTCGCGGGCTTGCGCCTAGGTAGTTTACTTATAAAATTTAATATTGAGAAGATTGTAAGACGATACGCTGAACTAATCTCGCTGTTTACCGAAGCGAGTTCCGTAAACAGCGGGATCTGGAGTTAATACTTTTTATTCTACACGCGTATAACTTTCCCCGTGAAAACGATTTCCGTCATCATCCAGTTGGATTTGTTGATACTCTTTCTTTTCAAGATGAAGTTCAAAGCGAAAAATTTGCGTAGTATCTACCACTTTCATCATAGGACCCGATGCATATTCCAGACGCTCTTCGAGCATCCCGTCTTTTATAGTATATGTTCCATATCCAAACCATTCATTGCTGTCTGATGGATCATTACGTGTCCACATCACCTTTCCTTTACTATACATTTTGACCTGTCTATATCCGTTTTCATTTTCCATGGTTTCAGATAAAGAACCATCTTCATACATCTGCTGATTTTGGAGTTCCCAAACTCCTTCTAAAGAGACTTTCTCGTCTGTTATATTTCTTCCGTCACCCGATATGAGTGTAGCAACCATCAAGTAACAACTAAACATTAGTAATGCTTTCATAATTTTGGAGTTTTAGTGTAACATTGGTTATGGCCCAAATGGTATAGCAAGAAATTCACGATCATGGTCGTCACATAGTGCTACAAGAAGAATATCTATATAGCAGTATACGATACCTGTATGGTCAAGTTTTCGTATAAAATTTGAGTCTGTTAAAAATGAGTACTATAAGATACAAAATAAAGCGCAGAGTATAAGACGTCACTTAATTTATAAAATTGGCGTAACGGTGTCTTAAAAATTAGTTGTGTCTCATTCTTACTTTAGATGGGTATATTTCCTTATGAGAGTAGGTGTGGTACGCTTTCGCGAAAGCAAAATTCTTGCTAAGCCCGTCAAAGTATATAAGCGGATACGAGTGTATAAAAAGCCTACAAATTTTCTACCGAGAGTGGAACTTGTTTTTCTTTTTCTGCCAGAATACGTTTTATAAACTGATGTACATTTTTGTTTTTCGCTTCAATTTTAATGCAATATGTATCTCTGTACAGACTGTATTCTTCTGCTTTTCCTTTATAGAGAGTCAGTTTCCAATACGGAATCACTAGCGCATATGATTCTAATAAAGATCGAAAACCAATAATAATACCGTTAGGGCGCAACTCAATATTACATTTGTTTCGGTATTTATCTAATGTCAATAACTTTTGAATTTCACTACTAGAAGAGGTAATAATAAGATGCCCAATACCAATACCTCTTTGCTTAATACGTTCTAAGAAAGAAAAAGGTTTCCCTACTTCTGTATCTATTTTTTTTCGAATTTCTGGGTTGTTATATGAGACATTTAATAGCATTTTCTTTTTCTATAAAAATACAAAAAATGCTTTTAAAATTGATTGCTTTTGAGTGTGACGGGAATTCAAATCATAGATGGTTTGTATGTCTTCGCTTCCAAAATGGACTTTCTTTCCAACGCATTTCGGCTTTATAAAATACATTTTTATGGTATAAATACTGGTCCCAAATAGTGTTGATTTGTTGCGAGTATATTTTTTGAAATTGAGCTTCTTTAGTACTATTTGGAGTGTGTATAATATCAGATGCTATGAGTAGTTCTTTTAATTGCATAGCACTTGCCATGGCATTAAACATACCTTGTGAAGAAAGCGGATCAAAACTAATCGCTGCGTCACCCAAGGCTGCCCATTGCTGTCCCACAATCTGCTCTAGTCGTGTTGAATTTGCAGCTACAACTCCATGAAATGTGATCTCTGCTTTGCTTTTCTCTAAAAGAGCGGTGATTTGAGTATTTCCTTTTGCAAACTCTCGAAAGGAATCTAAATCTTTAAACGTATTTCTATCAACTACATCTGAATCTGTCTGAAAGGCAACAACACGTTTATTTTGAGGAATGACAGCACTATACCACCAACCGTTCTCAGTAGCCGTAATCGTACTCATTTTGTTCTCTTCTGTATTTGGCAATGTTACCCAGCAGGCGATAAGTTTATCGATGTGAGAACGTTTAATACCTAGACTTCTTGCAAAATGCGATTGACGTCCTGTAGCATCAATCACAAATTTGGTTTGTATATGTTGTTCTTTATGGTTGTCAGATTTTGTAGTAACGTGCCATTGATTTGCTTCAAAAGTACTACGATGCAACTTGGTGGGCCAAATACATTGAACACCTCTTGCCATCGCTGATTTCCTTAGAAATTCTTCAAAGGCTTTTCTGTTTAAACTTTTACTCAACCCATCAGGATTGCGTAAGTGATCTACGATATGTACTTGATCACTTCCCCAATATGATTGCATCCCTAGATTTTGGATATAGAGTTGTTCTTGATGAGATTGTAAATCGTTTACTAGATGTAATTCTTTTAAGATTCGTTGCGCAGCGGGCGCTAAGGATTCTCCAATACGTTCTTTAGGCGTATCTACTTTATCGAGTAAGATCACACGGTGTGTATCTATCAAAGAGATGGCGGCAATGCAACCTGCAATACCGCCACCTATAATGAGTATGTCTGTTTCTATTTTTGCCAAAGACTAGTGCTCTTTTGGAATAAAACGTTGGAAACGAACCATTTTTTCCGGAACCCCCACAGATTTTAGTGGTTGTTTCTGATGTTGTGTCGTTTTCACTTGATCTGCTTTATGTGTTTTTGAAGCTAATAAATTTAGTAAACGTTCTACACTAGGTGTGATTTTATAATCATCGGTGAGTTCTGTTTCAATTAATGAGAGTAGCTGATCTTTGGCACCTTCCATTAAGAATTGTTCATTTAATAACTTTTTATGCGATAAGTGTTTTACTGTAGTGTCTAATAAATCCTTCTCTTTTCGACCCATACGCTTTTTGCTACTCATGACCTTCTTCAAATCTTTCATCGTTTCAGCCAGTAAAGTTGCATGCTGTTTTTCATCAGGAATGATACCTACTTGCATTTCTGGCGGGAAGTTAGGATTATCAGTGACACCAGGTCTTGCTTGAACAACTGCTAGTTTATCAAAGTACTTCACCATCTGATTAATCTGGTTGGTTTGGGTAGGTGCTTCGCCATCCATAGGTAAATCATCTAACCAAAAATAACGATACGCAAATGCTTCTCTACGGGTTTCTTCAGATAACTTCGGATCAATAACTTCTTTATAACGCTCTTTACTTAAGATGTTATTAGGAACTCTTGCAGGCCAGAATGTTGGTAAGTATGGATCGTATGATGTGGTATATCCATCTCTACAACTGGCGGTGTCTGTTTGCCAAGGGATAGCCATCCAACGCGTAATACCACCCGGTATTTGTCCGCCTAATAAAGGTCCAGCTGGCATCGTAATCACATCACTATTCATGGTAGCACCATCATAGTTCATATCTGTTTTTGGTTTTTTAGGCGCGTGCTTTAACCTAAATGGTTTATTATACATTCCAGAAGAACGCATAGGCCATGTCATCTCACAACCTGGATGAAAAGCATCAGCAAGACAAAACTCCATAGCAGCTTTCGTTAACATGTCCGGTTGTTCTGAGATCGGTAATTGATCAATATCTGTAATAACAGATGCGCTTATTTCTTCAAAGTCTGCGTCAAAATCACCAGTAACCCATTGATCTAAAAATGATAACTGTAATTTTGATAAGGTCGAGTGTTGGCGTACAGAACCATTTGTAGGAATGGCTACTGCGTCTCCATACATCCATGGCCATAATTGTGGTGCTTCTGCTCCAGAAACATCATAACGACGGAAGTTATTTGAAATCGTACGTCGCATTTCATAATTAGCAGACGATGGATCTCCTAATTTTTTTACCCATTCTTCAGAGGTATAATTAAATTGACCTCCCCAACCAAAGGCAGCTGCAAATCCTGCATTTACCCATTGTAAGTTGGTCATACGTTCAAAAATGGGTAAAATATCTTTTGTAAATGACGGCCTTGCAGGGCATTCTAACATTCCTGATTCTACGGCAACATCACGCATTAAATCCCACATGGTACGTGGTGATTTTTGTAATGGTGCATAATCTGGTGGTGCACAGACCACCCAAGCTGGATCTACCGTAAGTCGGACACCTTTATATTCTACATCGGCAGTAATAGGACCATCTGAGGTGTCATCATACCAACCTTCATTATTGGCAAAAGTAACCGCAATATCTCCATTGATATTTTCTGATTTCCCGTGACCGCCTAACATAATTAAACGTCCTTTATCATCTGTATGCATTTCACCTAAATACACATCTTTCGATTGAAATTTTCCTTCAAATGTGTGTCCTTTTGTGACATTAGGTTTTGACACACTTTGTGAACCTCCATCTATTAATAAGGTACTTCTGTCTTTCACATCAATATTTCGCAACAGCGAAGGTGGAATATTTGGATCACTCGCATCTGGAATATCTAAAGCAATTTGAAATTGATACCAAGATGCTTTTTGATTGGCAAGATGCGCGTGCCAGGTAATTTTTGAATTTTCAGCGGTTAATTCTTTGATGGCTTTTCCAGCGGCATTAAATCCGTAGATTCTAAATTGTGCAGCTTGCCGTTTTAGAGCACCTGTTTTATCTCTATAGGCATATTGATCTTCTTTTACTTCAGGCACATCTACGAGCGGACCTAAAAAGTATTCGTCTTCACTATTTCCAACACGTGTGATTCCAATAGGAGGGTAGATTCCTGCTCTTACAATACAATCATCATCTTCATCAGTGTTTCCTCGGAAAAATGGACAAAGTTGTTTAGGATCTTGTAATTGTTGACCATTGGCTTGATGTCTTGTATTGGCACTCGCTTCATAAACGATTTTACGAGCATCAGCGATAGAACCTAATGGTTTATGTGCGGCAAGTGTTCTCCATATATTAAACGATAAGTTAGAGCCAAAATCTGCTTGACCAATGGCTGTTACATCTTGTTGAGGTATATGTAATTCTGCGATGCAGATATACGGACTCTCTTTGGTACTCCAAACCACTTGCGCATCATCTAGCGGCATGGTTTTATCATTCGTTCGTACCTGAATTTCAAATCTAAACTTGGCATCTCCATTACGAAGACGTCGTTCTAGATCTAATTTTAAATAATTTGGATCGTCAAAAGGAGCGCCTTTAGGAGTTCCTTTTTCTGGAACTAAACGATATTTTACAATTTGAGATTTTCCTAAATCAAATGGAAGGATTGCCCAATAGTCGGTACTTAAACAGCTCCCTTCTTCTTTTGCCATTGCCGCTAATATGCGACCTACTTCTGGATGTTTCTCTATATAGGCATCATAATCTTTATCAATAACACCAGCCGTTGTAAACTCGCACATTTGTTGTGCATCTCTAGCAAAAAAACGATTGATGTTTTGAAAGATAAAATCGGCTGTATCTCCTTCACCAAATAAGTTTCTCCCTTTTACGCCAAAGAGTTTTAAGCCTACACCGATGGTCGAATGTAAATCGGCTGAGGTGGGAGCGGTATCACTTGAAAAACGCATCGCGCACTCATACGAGTCGCCAGCAAATATACCTACTTTGAATTTTTTAGGAATATCTTTTTTGATCACAAAATTACCATACGCAATTCCGTGCTGTTTTCTAAAAACAGCTCTCTCTGCTGGTTTTTGCCCATTTTCAATTCTGGTTTTTTGTCCCATTTCGACAAACATCTCTTTAAGACGTTGCGTGACTACTTTTGTAGACCCATTACTATCCCAGCATTTTACATCGTTTGCTGTAGGTTTGTCTATATTATTTTGATTAGAGGGTTTTTTACTCATGACTTTCTGGTTAAGATTTTGGTGTTTAACGGATTAAAAATTACAAAGAATCTTAAAAACAGGTATGGATCTGCATGAGTATTTTCTAAAAACGGGTATAATTACGGGGTTTTCATGGGTAGTAATTATATGATTGTATGACTGGCCTCTGTCCTGTAGAAGGGACAGTTGTATTTCCTAATTACCGGATTTTTATTTCCCTGCCCTGAAGGGAGTAAAAATTCTAATGATGTTGTGATTTTGAGAATATGTTTACCCTTTAGAGCAGAGAAAAGACATATTTGGTGGCAA
The DNA here is from genome assembly GCA_937124495.1 of uncultured Dokdonia sp. Classification (GTDB taxonomy): domain Bacteria; phylum Bacteroidota; class Bacteroidia; order Flavobacteriales; family Flavobacteriaceae; genus Dokdonia. The sequence goes on from CAKZKZ010000426.1 coordinate 18,063, forward strand.
GTGACAATTTTTCTTTTTTTACATGTTTGTTTTTTCTGTCAACACATTATTTTACTGCTTATGGTAGGTACATATTATGTCGTTTTTGCGCTATCTTTGCATTTATAAATGCCCGTGAAGACGGGCATCTTACATATATTAAAATTTAAGAATTCATGTCCTTACAGCAAACGCTTACTACTCAGGTTAAAAAAGCCATTCACTCATTATATCAAGCAGATCTTGCAACTGTTGAGTTTCAAGGAACTCGCAAAGAGTTTGAAGGTGATATTACGGTCGTTGTTTTTCCTATGTTACGTGTTGTTAAGGGAAATCCTGTGCAAATTGGTACGCAAATAGGGGGATTTTTGGTGGAGAATGTAGCTGAGATACGTGCATTTAATGTCGTAAAAGGGTTTTTAAACCTTGTAATTACCGATGGATACTATGTCGATTTCTTTAAAGAGATTCAAGACGATACTACTTACGGAATCAAAGCGCCAGAAGGGAAGTCGGTGATGGTAGAATATTCTTCTCCTAATACCAACAAGCCCTTACACTTAGGACATGTTCGTAATAATTTATTGGGGTACGCTGTCGCGAAAATTATCGAAGCCTCAGGAAAGAATGTCTACAAGACTCAGATTATAAACGATCGTGGGATTCATATCTGTAAGTCGATGTTGGCTTGGCAGAAGTTTGGTGAAGGTGAAACCCCAGAAAGTACAGGACTTAAAGGAGATAAACTGGTAGGGAACTATTATGTGAGGTTTGATAAAGAATATAAAGCGGAAATCAAAACGCTTATAGATGCTGGAAAAACAGAAGAAGAAGCAAAGAAAGAAGCGCCTTTATTAGTAGAAGCTCAAAATATGCTTCTTAAATGGGAAGCAGGAGATGAAGAAGTGGTAGCGCTTTGGGAGAAAATGAATGGATGGGTATATGAAGGGTTTGATGTGACCTATAAAAACCTAGGTGTAGCCTTTGATAGTTTATATTATGAAAGTAATACTTACTTATTAGGAAAAGATAATATAGCAGAAGGATTAGAGAAAGGCGTTTTCTATAAAAAAGAAGATGGTTCTGTGTGGTGTGATTTGACTGAAGACGGACTCGATGAAAAAATTGTACTTCGTTCAGATGGAACAGCCGTGTATATGACGCAAGATATTGGTACAGCTATTCAACGTATAAAAGATAATCCAGACGTAGGAGGGATGATCTATACCGTAGGAAACGAGCAAGATTACCACTTTAAAGTATTGTTCTTAATCTTGAAGAAATTAGGCTATGATTGGGCAGAAAACCTATTTCATTTAAGTTATGGAATGGTTGATCTTCCTTCTGGTAAAATGAAATCTCGTGAAGGAACCGTCGTAGATGCCGATGATCTCATCACCGAAATGGCCACTACCGCAGAAACGATTTCTGAAGACTTAGGAAAACTAGATGGGTATTCTAAAGAAGAAAAACAAGAATTATATAAAGTGATAGGATTAGGAGCACTGAAGTATTATATCCTCAAAGTTGATCCTCAAAAACGTATTTTGTTTAATCCTGAAGAGTCGGTAGAATTCCAAGGAAATACAGGGCCCTTTATCCAGTATACTTATGCGCGTATCCAAGCGATATTACGTAAAGCAAAAGAGATAGGTGTAGGTACAGCCATTAATACGACCTCATTGCATCCTAAAGAAAAGGAACTATTGAAATGGATTCAGGAATACCCTGCAACCATTCAACTTGCCGCTGAAAAACATAGCCCAGCACTAATTGCTAATTATACCTATGATCTAGTGAAAGAGTTTAATTCTTTCTATCAACAAGTACAAATCCTAGGTATCGATAATGAAGATGAAAAAGCCTTCCGTGTCGCATTAAGTGGGAAAGTAGCTCAAGTGATTAAGAGTGCTTTTGGATTGTTAGGAATTGATGTTCCTGAGCGTATGTAAAGTATCTATGATAATATACCTAATAGCGAATAGTATTCCTTGGCTTTCGATAGTAGTTATTTTGCTATTATTAATCGTTGGATTCTTAATAAATAGGTATATACTTTATCCTTTTTATATATCAATATACACGTCTTTATCTGTTCAAGAACGCATAGAAATTTTAAATAGAGAAAACTGTCTCTATATGCGGCATCGTTTACTTAAAAATAAAGATTTAAGTAAAAGTCCTTTCAATAAAGATGAAGTATGGGATACGTTATTCTGGTTAGAAAGGCAGGAGTTTGTTGAGGCTATTGATTTAAAATCTGATGAAGTTTGTTATTACTGGATAAAAATTAAAAAATCGATGTTCTTTTTCCCTTTTACTACAAAAGAAACAGCTGTAGTTAAAGAAGTAGATCTAGATATCATTGCATTGTATAAAAATTGGACAGAATCAGAGATAGTGATTTTCAATTCTCACTGCCCGGCTTGTGGAGCTGTCATACAAGAAAATGATGTAAAATGTCCAGATTGTGATCTTACATTGGAGTGATTTTGTATACGCTTTCGCGAAAGCGTAATTATTTATAATACTAAAAATCAAGTATTTATAAACGTTAAATTTGAACGTAATGTAGGTGATTCATATTCCGTTTTGTATTTTTAAGTGATTACTAATCTTAAAAAATCAATTATGAAAAAGAAAAATCTAAAATCTTTACAGCTAAACAAAGAGTCAGTAGCAAATCTTGACAAATTAATAGGAGGGAGAGGATTAGAAGGTGGTTCGGGCTCTCAAAATAATTCACAATGTGGTTATTCTTGTGATCCTAATTTATGTACCTCTGTTGAACCTTGGGGATGTTAACAGGAATTATAGGTAGTGATGATTTGAAAAATAGAATTCCTACCAATATATGAGAATAGCGAACTTAGGTTCGCTATTCTTTTTTTTTCTATGTTTTATATAAAATACAATAAGCATAGGTAATATACCTACAACCTATACTATGTATAATGCTAGAACGTTCTAGCAATATTACACAGCTTCAGAGACGTGCTAGTTAGAGTATAAAATAGATTTATTCTATGCCAAATGCCTCATTAAATGCTTGTTGAAAAAAGTTATTAATCGTTTCATCATGATCTCCATTTCCAGCGATGATATTCACATTTTTTGACTCTAAAAACTGAACTTCTTCGGTAGTAAGACTCCCTACAGCTTCATCTGTGGTTCCATAAACATAGGTGACCTTAGATAAATCTTCAATAGGATTGAGAAGTTGCGTATATCGATTCATGGCTAAACCAGCGGCTATTCTCCCAATATTTCTCTCAACTACATCTGGATCTGGATCTGCATCTATTACAGGGGTAATCCCGTTTTCGAAGAAACCATATCTTCCTTCAACAAGAGCTTGCCAAATACTATTATTTATATCTAATCGTCCAACCATGATTAAATATCGATCAGCAGTGTCTATTCCTTTTGTAGCTATTAGGTCTTGTACCATAAAAGCACCAAATGAAACTCCTAAAACATATACTGTTCTTCCTTCATTTTTAAAATAAGTAATCACTTGATCTAGTATTTCTATACTTTCTGCATTAAAAGTAATTGCTTGATTTAATGTGATATCAGTGTCATCTAATATATTAGGATGTAAGGTTTGCGCTTGGTGCACATTGACCGTTAAAATATCTGTCGTATTAAAATTTTCAGAAATGAAGTTTACTTCCTCTGTAGCCAGTACATTATCTGGTCCTCCTTGTGCATTAATTAAAACGATAGGTGCATTTTCATCTCCCCTGAAATAAATAAGATCTTTAATCTCTTGAGAGATTTCAGAAGGAATTTCAGGAGCTTCAGGGGGTTGTTCATTATCACTAGCACAAGAAGCTGTAATGATTGTGAAGAACACCATGAGTATTAATTTGGTAACGAAATGAAATTTTGATTTTGTCATTTTTAAGAATATTCTTTTCATAAGGTTTGTTTCTTGATGTATAGATATAAAAGATTTAATTTTCTAGTACTTCCAAGGCACGATCTATCCCATTGTCAATACCTTCTTCAAAGTCTGAGGTAGCGAAAAATGGTACTTGATTTTCTGGATCATTAGGACCAATTCCTACAATTTCAAATACAGTACCTTGAGCATCGCTATAGATTTCATTAGATAGTCCAACTTCGGCTCCATTGGGTAATACATGATCGAGAATCGTAGAGAATGCACCAGCTGTGTTTTCTCCTACAATCGTTACATAGGGTTGATCTTTCAGGCATAATGTGAAAAGCTCTCCTGCGCTTACGGTCACGGGACTTGTAAGTAATACAATATCTTCTGTAAACTGAAAATTACCTTTAGGGCCTATAGAGAAAGCATTGTTTTCTGTATAACTATCACCTAATCTTGCTTTTTTGAAATAGGATAGTCGTTCTTGATCCATAAAACGAGATGCTATATCTAAGGCAACTGTATCAATACCTCCTTCGTTAAAACGGAGATCAAGGATTAGCTTCGAAACTCCTGATGCGGCAAGATCATCCATGATTGTATCTAAAATGTCATTTAATGTTGAGAGTTCATCACTAAAATTGGTGCCATATCCTTGCATCGTTAATACATTGATGTATCCCGTATCATTGTCAATTAACCCCCAGATGATATTATCTCTGTCATCTATTCCAAAATTCCCTCCTAAATACTCTGTGACAATGGTGATGAGCTTTTCATTTCCAAGGTCATAATAGTCTTGCACATCTTCTATAATCAAATCCCCGCTTAAATTAGCATTCAATCTTTCTAATAACCTGACATCTCCAGATTCAATTTCAATACCTAGTTCATCATCATAGATACTTACATGTCCATCTTCTAACAACAGTGCTAGTTCTTCTATCGTATCATATAGGTTTTCAGTAGTTACTTGATCTCTTAGACTTTCATATTGCGCCCAGTCTATATTTCTAGCTTCAAAAAAAGCATAATAATCATTAAAAATATTCCAGAAATGATCAAAATTTATCTGTGGATCTTCTGTAGCTGCTATCTGATCAGATAGACAGAATGGATTTTGTTCTGAGAGTCGTGTAAATATGACGTCTATGTCTGAAAGATCAGAAGAAGCAACGAGTTCATTTTCGCTTACTTGATTTAAAGTAAAACCGAAGAAGTCTTCGATGACAAAATCATCGTCTTGAATGACACAACCTGCTGAATTTACATTGTAAAATATATCATTGTCCTCTGTAAACTCAAATATATACCCCTTTTCTTCAGAGAACCATATATCACTTACAGAATCTTCTGTTCCTGGTGGTGGCGTAGTAGACGTACCATTATCATCATCATTATTACAAGAGAACATACATAATAAAAGAAAACTTAGAAGACCTTTTTTAATAATCATAAAAAGGAACTGTTTGTTTGTTGTTTTATACATCATCATTTGATTTTTAATTAGAAAAAGAAATAACCAATAGTTAGTTGAACGAAGCGGTTTTCTGTAGTAACCCCTTCTACATTGCTTATGTTAGTGACACCGAGATTGTATCTGGCATTAAAGAAAAGTCCGTTGTTAAGTTTGTATCCTACACCCAAATTAAATCCAACGTCTAGCGTTTTGAATAGATTTTTTGCATCTACATTAGTATCTTCATTTTCGGCAGTAAGTAAAAAACCTATTTGAGGTCCTGCTTCAAGACTTAACCCTTTTACTACATAATATTTTCCTATCAATGGGACATTTATATAACTTAGAATAACAGATGATGACCCTTGTCCGGAATATATCAATTCAGGTTGAAAAGAAAATTTTTCAGAAATTGGTATTTCTGCTAGAAGACCAAAATTAAAATCTGTGGTAATGTCTGTTGTGTTTTCTTCTGTAATCGTAGCAAAATTCAAACCTGCTTTTGCACCAAACTGAATGTCTTGTGCATTCATAGTTGGTAATCCCATAACTGCGATGACAGCTACTAATATGAGTTTTCTCATTAATTATGTTTTTTGATTTATACCTGTAAAAGTATATCTATCAAAAAAGTAAAGGAGTAATTTTATGTCTGGAGACGTACTAAAACAGTAGAACGATACAAATCAGGACGTTTTTTGAAGCTTTCTAAAAGCTCCTGGAGATATTCCTGAATTTGATTTAAAAGCACTATAGAAGGCACTCTTCGATTTGAAACCAGCTTCCATGCCTATTGCTTCGACTGAGTATTTATGAAACACAGGATCATGTAATAGTTTTTTAGCAGTTTCAATCCGATATTCGTTGACAAATTGAATCACACTTTTGTTGAGTTCCTGATTGATAATTTGAGAGATATTACCTTCACTCGTTTCTAATCGCGTGGCCAAATCTAATCTACTTAACAGCGGATTTTTATATAACTCTTCTTCCTCCATTAAGGCATATAGTTGAGGTATAATTTTAGAAGAGGCCGTTGTCTTG
>CAKZKZ010000427.1 GCA_937124495.1 uncultured Dokdonia sp.
AATAGTTTATTATCTACTCCAGAGGAGATGATCAGTACGATAAAGTATCTAAGTGAAGAGGAAGAAAATAAATTAATGTATGATTTCAATGATACAGATTTTGAGTACAATAAAGCTTCGATTGTTGATGTTTTTGTAGCACAAGCAGCAAAGACTCCAGAAAATGTAGCCATAGTTTTTGAGAATAAAAATATGACCTATAGAGAATTAGATGAAATTTCTAATAGGTTGGCTCATTACTTAATACAACATTATCAATTACAAGTAGAAGACTTGGTAGGAGTGAAATTAGACCGTAGTGAATGGTTAATAATTTCACTACTGGCGGTATTGAAAGCAGGCGCAGTTTATGTGCCTATTGATCCTAATTATCCAGCCCAAAGAATAGCATATATAGAAGATGATAGCAAATGTAGATTAACATTAGATGAAGATACATTAAGATTATTTAGAAGTGTAGATATTAGTAGTAATGACCTTCCAGAAATAGACCTTGCAATAAACTCATTAGCCTATGTAATATATACTTCAGGATCAACGGGTAAACCAAAAGGCGTAATGATCGAACATCGTGGTATTGTTAATACCATATTCGCACAAAGAGTAGATTTTAAAGTCGAAGAACAAGATAATTGTCTTCAATTTGCAAATCAATCCTTTGATGCTTCAATTTGGGAAATATTAATGTCCTTGTTTAATGGGGCAAGTTTGGTTATTGCAAAAGAAGAGGTAAAGTCTGATATAGCGCTTTTTGAAAAATTTATTAGAGATCATGAAGTAACCTGGGCAACGTTACCGCCAGCTTATTTAAGATCATTGAAAATTAACACTATTCAAAGTTTAAAAACATTAATAAGTGCTGGGGAAGAAGCTCCATTAAATAAGGTGTTAGAATTTTCTAAAAAAGGGAATTATATCAATGCCTATGGACCCACAGAGACTAGTATATGTGCTACAACGTTTACAGGTGAAATTACAGCAAACGTACCAATAGGAAAGCCAATTGGAAATACCAGAATTTATATTGTATCAGAAAATTTGGAGCTACAGCCAGTTGGAATCGTAGGCGAATTGTGTGTGTCTGGGACAGGTCTTGCGAGAGGATATTTGAATCGTGAAGAGTTGACTCAGGAAAAATTTATAAAAAACCCATTTGAAAATGAAGGGCGTATGTATCGCACTGGAGATTTGGCAAGATGGTTACCTAATGGAAATATAGAATTTATTGGTAGAAAGGATACTCAGATAAAAATTAGAGGTCATCGAATTGAATTAGGAGAGATAGAAAAGGCTTGTCTGACACATGAAGAAGTAGATCAATGTGTCGTTATTGTTAAGAAACATAATGGAGAGAATGTAACCATATGTTATTTGGTTGGTAGCGAGAAATTAAACAATCAAAAACTGCGTTCTGCGCTGAGTAAGGAGTTACCTAATTATATGGTACCTACTTTTTATGTTCATTTAGATAGTTTACCGTTAACTCCTAATGGTAAAATTGATAAAGATGCATTCCCAGAAGTAACTGCTAAACACATGATTCAGCAGGAATATGTAGCTCCAATGAATGATATAGAGATGCATTTGGTAGCTATATGGGAAAACCTATTGAATATAGAAAAGGTAGGTACTGCTGATAATTTCTTTGAGTTAGGAGGTCATTCACTATTAGCTATTAGAGTTTTATCAGAACTTAAAGATAGACTAGCTGTCAAAATATCAGTTACAAATTTATTTAATTATCCAACGATTTCTGAATTGGCAAGTTTTATAGCCATACAGGATACTGCTTCAGAGGTGTCTACGCTAATTAAGCGTGAGGAGCTACCTGCTGATATTCCTTTATCCTATGCACAAGAGCGTTTATGGTTTATCGATAAACTAAAGGGTAGTGAACATTACCATATGCCTGTTTTATTAAAACTAAAAGGGCAATTAGATATAACGTATTTGACAGATTCTCTAAGAACAATTATTGATCGTCATGAAGTTTTAAGAACTGTATACATTGAAAAACAAGGAGTTCCTTATCAGCAGGTTTTACCTATTGATGATTGGCAATTATCTTTTTTAGAAACGGCTACAGATTTTGATGATCATATTGCAAAATCGATCAATGAGCGATTTGATTTGGAGTGTGATTATATGCTTCGCGCTAAAGTATTAAAAGTATCAGAAGATGAGCATATATTAGTTTTAGTGCGTCATCATATAGCTTCAGATGGATGGTCATCATCTTTACTCATCAATGAGTTTATGGAGTTATATCGTTCCTATACTGAAGAAAGAGTCCCGGTATTACCAGATTTAGCATTGCAATATGTAGATTATTCTTTGTGGCAACAAGAATATTTAACAGGTGATGCTCTATCAGAGAAACTTGATTATTGGGAGTCTAAACTTTCTGGAGTTGCTCCATTAGAAATGCCTACCGATTATCCACGTCCACGTATTCAAAGTACAAAAGGAGAATCTATACACTTTCAATTAGATATAGAAAAGAGTGAGAAGTTAAAGTTAATAGCCCAACAAGAGGGAGTTACTTTATTTATGTTTTTGCTAAGTATTTATAAGGTTTTGCTTTATAGATATAGTGGTCAGTCTGATATTTGTGTTGGGACTACTGTTGCTAATCGTCCTCAAAAAGAGTTAGAATCTTTAATCGGTCTTTTTGTAAATACGTTGGCATTGCGTACTGATGTATCAGGAGATCCTGAATTTAGAGATGTATTACAATCAGTTAAGCAAACGACATTAGAGGCTTATGAACATATTTCAGTTCCTTTTGAAAAAGTTGTAGATCGTGTAGAGACAAATCGAGATAAGAGTAGAAGTTCTATATTCCAGGTATTATTTGTTTTAAATAACAATCCAGAGGCTAAAGATCAAGAGTTTGATGGAATTACGATTGCATCTATGGATTCGGAGTATGTGATTTCCAAATTCGACTTAACTATTTTTGCGAAAGACAGTCCAGAAGGTTTATTCTTTTCTTTTAATTATTGCAGTGACCTATTTACCTCAGATACCATTTCTAGGTTACAAGATCATTATGAGTGTTTATTAGATGCTGTACTTGATAATGTATGTCAGCCTATCGGAAACTTATCGATGTTAGGAGGAAGCGAAACCGAAGCTTTAGTTAATCAGTACAACAAACTTCCATATACAATTACTTCAAATACGACTGTACTAGAGCTTTTTGAGTCTCAGGTATCTAAGACTCCTGATGCAATTGCTTTTGTGTATAATAATAGTCAAATGACGTATAGAGAGTTAGATGAAGCATCTACTCAATTAGCGTATTACTATCAACAGACATATGGATTAGAGCGTAATGATTTAATGGGTATTATGATGGATACGTCCAACTGGTCGTTACTAGGAGTATTATCTATTTTGAAATCTGGAGCGGGTTATGTGCCTATTGATCCTTCTTTACCTAAGGAGCGTCAATTATATATGGTAGAAGAAGCTAATGTAAAGTGCTTGATCATTGAATCAAGTAGTTTATTTGATGTTATTGATTTTGCAGTTCCGGTGTTTTCTATAGACATC
>CAKZKZ010000428.1 GCA_937124495.1 uncultured Dokdonia sp.
CAAAATGATGGATATCTTCAATTTAAAAATAAAGGATATCAATGGGGGTTAGCTATAGCGTCTTACTCTAATGGAGGTGCTTATGCTGATTTAGATAATGACGGTGATTTAGAATTAATTGTAAATAATATTGATGATGAGGCTTTCTTGTTTAAAAATACAAGTATAGAAAAGGAAGTAGGGAACTATTTGCGAGTTGCTTTGGAAGGAACTACTTCGGAAACCTTTGCTAAAGTCACTATAGCATACGGTGGTCAAACGCAGGTTTATGAATCTAAAAGAGCTAAAGGGTATCTATCTGCTACAGAAAACGTAGCACATTTTGGATTAGGTGATATCAAGAACATAGATAAAATAACAGTACAATGGCTTTCTGGTAAAAAAGAAGAGCGTACTAATATAAGTGTAAATGCGACTATTGCATTTGTAGAAGATAAGGCGACTGCTACTGGTGATCCTATATTTAAAACAGATGCAGCAGGAGAGTACGCTTTCGCGAAAGCGGAAACAACTTTCGGATTCGATTTTATTCATACCGAGAATACCTATGATGATTTTGCAAATGAAGTCTTATTACCTTATAAACAATCTAGTTTAGGGCCTAGTATGGCAAAAGGAGATGTGAATGGAGATGGACTGGAAGATGTGTATATAGGAGGTGCTTCAGGACAAGCAGCGCAATTATTTGTTCAAACGGCAAGTGGTTTTCAAAAATCAAAACAAACCGCTTTTGAAGCAGATGCTATTCAGGAAGATATGGAGTCCATTTTTTTTGATGCCGATGGGGATCAAGATTTAGATTTGATTGTTGTAAGTGGAGGTAATGAGTTTGTATCTAATGCTCCAGAATATAAAAATAGATATTATCAAAATGATGGTAAAGGAACATTTGCCCAAATCTCTTTTGATGTAGATGAAACTACTGGATTTCTATCTAGTAAATCAATAACGACTATCGATTATGATAGTGATGGAGATCTTGATATCATTATAGGAAACCGAATAGAACCACAACATTTCCCAGTAAGCGCTCCTTCTCAAATCTATCAAAATAATGCTGGCGTTTTCACAAATGTTACCGCACAAGTAGCTCCAGGATTAGGTGATTTTGGAATTGTAAATAAGGTTATCGCTACAGATTATGATGTCGACGGGGATGCCGATTTTATGGTGGTGGGTGAGTGGTCTCATATCGGAGTCTTTAAAAATGACAATGGTGTGTTTACAGATGTTTCCCAAGAAATAGGATTGGATGCTGAAAAAGGATGGTGGTTTACTATTACAGAAACAGATATTAATAAAGATGGTCTTCCTGATTACATTGTTGGAAATATAGGAGATAATGTAAAATATAAAGCTTCTCAAAAAATGCCTTTTAAAGTGTTTGCTTCAGATTTTGATGATAATGGAACCTTTGACTTAGTCTTGAGTAATAATTATAATGGTAATTACGTGCCTGCGAGAGGAAAAGAGTGCTCTACGCAACAAATGCCTTTTATTTCAGAGAAATTTGAAACATATAATGCTTTTGCAAATGCTACTTTAAAAGATATCTATGGTGATAAGTTAGAGACTGCTTACCAAAAAGAAGTCACTACTTTTTCTTCAAAACTATTAATCAATAAAGGCAATGGTACATTTGATGTTTCTGTATTACCGTCTAGTGTACAAGGAGCTCCAATATTAAGTGTCATCACTCGGGATATCAATAATGATGGTTATGAAGATGCTATTGTTATTGGTAATATATATGAAACCGAAGTAGAAACACCACGTTATGATGCTGGAAATGGCGTTGTATTACTATCTAATCAAAAAGATGGATATACCGTATTGTCTGCTATGCAGTCGGGATTATATGTGGAAGGGAATGCTAAGAGCCTTTTGGAAGTTACTCACAAAGCATTAGAGAAAGAAATAGTACTTGTAGGTGTAAATGATGGTCCTGTTAAGGTGTTAAGCTTTAAATAGGTTTAATATCCATATTTGTCATTCCATCGTGCTTTAAGAAAATCTCTAAGTCCTTTCTCTCTTGCAGAAGCGCCTGGATCATATAATTTGGTGTTTGTTACCTCTTCTGGTAAAAATTCTTGATGTACAAAATTCCCAGGATAATCGTGAGAATATTTGTATTCTTCTCCATAACCTAACTCTTTCATTAATTTTGTGGGTGCATTACGTAAGTGTAATGGGATGCTAAGGTCACCAGTTTCTTTCACAAGTTGCTGAGCTTTTTTAATAGCCATATACGAAGCATTGCTTTTTGGCGAACTAGCTAAGTAGGTAACACACTGACTTAAGATAATTCTTGCTTCTGGATACCCAATGGTATTTACTGCTTGAAAACAGTTATTTGCGACCACTAATGCTGTTGGGTTTGCATTCCCTATATCTTCTGACGCAGCAATGATTAACCGGCGAGCAATAAATTTTACATCTTCTCCACCTTCTATCATTCTTGCGAGCCAATACACGGCGGCATTTGGATCGCTACCACGTATAGATTTGATAAAGGCAGAAATGATATCATAATGTTGCTCTCCTGTTTTATCGTAGAGTACCGTATTTTTTTGAATTTTTGACATCACAAGATCATTTGTGATCGTCACCTTGTCGCTTGGTTCTGTTGTTACTATAAGTTCAAAAATATTAAGCAATTTACGAGCGTCACCACCGCTTAATCTTAATAGTGCTTCTGTTTCCTTAAGGTTTATTTTTTTATTTTTAATGACACTATCTTCTTCTATAGCTCGTTTTAATAATAACTCTAGGTCTTCTTTTCCAAAGGGCTTAAGAATGTATACTTGACATCGCGACAAAAGGGCAGGAATTACTTCAAAACTTGGGTTTTCTGTAGTCGCACCTATCAATGTAACCCATCCTTTTTCTACAGCACCTAGCAAAGAATCTTGTTGTGATTTGCTAAAACGATGAATCTCATCTATAAATAGAATGGGGTTTTTCTGTGTAAATAGGCCTCCACTTTGTTTGGCCTTGTCTATGACCTCTCTTATGTCTTTTACTCCACTGTTAATAGCACTTAGAGTGTAAAAAGGCCGTTTAGATTCATTAGAAATAATAGTTGCTAATGTTGTTTTCCCTATCCCTGGAGGTCCCCATAAAATAAGAGAAGGTATCACTCCTGCATTAAGTGCTTGACGCAAAGAACCTTTTTCTCCAACGAGGTGAAGTTGACTTAAGTAGTCATCTAGTTTTTTTGGACGTAAACGTTCTGCTAGCGGTGTATTCATATCATAAAAATAGGTATTTTATGCCTATAAGAATGACAATATTTCGGTATTATTATATTTGGCTAGTTCTTTGTTCTAAGTAGTATATGGATTCAAAACCATCTTCTTTTCAATTTTATAATGGGGTTATCTTATACCCTGTTGGTTTTGTCTTGCTCATTTGGATCGTATACTGGATTGAGATACGTTTTGGGGTGAATTTTAGCCCGTATGGAGTAAAACCACAAACAGCTCTTGGGTTAAGAGGTGTTTTCTTTTCACCTTTTATACATGGGAGTTTGTCGCATTTATGGCATAATACAGTTCCTTTATTTGTGTTAAGTACAGCACTTTTTTATTTCTATCATAAAATTGCTTGGCGTGTATTTTTCTTGATCATTATTCTAAGTGGTCTAGGAACATGGCTTATTGGGCGTTCTGCATACCACATAGGAATGAGTGGTGTCATATATGGTTTGGTGTCTTTTTTGTTTTTCAAAGGAATAAGAGCCAAGCATTATAGGCTTATTGCACTTTCTCTGCTTATTGTTTTCTTATATGGAGGGTTAGTTTGGGGAACATTACCTGTAGATGAGAAAGTTTCTTGGGAAGGACATTTGGCTGGATTTATATCGGGTACTATTCTGGGGTTTTGCTTTCGCGAAAGCGTAGAAAAGCCTCCTAAATATATTTGGGAAGCAGAAGATTATAATGAAGATGATGATCCTTTTATGCGTCAGTTTGACAAGGATGGTAATTTTATTGAGATTACAGAAGAAATAGAAGAAATAGAGGAGGAACCAGTGATTAATTATATTTATAAAGAAAAAGACTCCAACGCTGAATCATAAATTATGAAAGTCGTTGTCTTACCACTTCATATAATATAGCGCCACAAGCTACAGATACATTTAAAGATGCAATAGAGCCCATTAAAGGTAGTTTTGCTTTTTCATCTACAATTTTAAGAACACCAGGAGAGACACCGCTGTCTTCTCTACCCATAACGATGGCCATAGGTTTCTTAAGGTCTATAGTATATAGAGAATTTTCTGTTTTTTCTGTTGCGGCAACAACTTTTACACCTGAGCCTTGAAGGTAATAGATAGCATCTTTAATATGATCTACTTTTGCAATTGGAATATTAAATGCAGCACCTGCAGATGTTTTTATAGCTACAGCATTTAGAGGTGCACCTCCTTTCTTTGGAATGATGATGCCATGTACTCCCGTACATTCTGCAGTACGTATGATGGCACCAAAATTACGCACATCAGATAGTTGGTCTAATAAAATAAATAAAGGTGTTACTCCAGATTCTACAGTGCGATTAATAAGATCTTCAAATTCATGAAACCTAACAACAGATATGTTTGCTATAGCTCCTTGATGGTTTTGTTGTGTTAGTTTATTCAGTTTTTCAATTGGAACATACGAGGTTTGTATACCATTTTTCTTAATAAGCGTATTAAGCTCGCTTGTAAGGTTGTTTGTAAGCCCTCTTTGTAAGTATACCTTGTCAATTTCTTTTCCTGCCTCAATAGCCTCTATAATAGATCTGGTGCCAAATATTTGAAGATTTTTTTCCATAATTTTAATAATCCTTGTTTTGAAATTGAGACTGCGAAGTTATAATTAATTTCATTAAAAAGGGTCCTGTGTAATGGGTGATACACTTATTTTTTTTAATTTAATAGGTTTGGCATCTTTGAGTGTAGCTTTATTATACTCAATATATAAATCTTGTAGCGTAGCATTAGAATCTTCTTTAGGAGTAAAAGAGATATAGTCCTGAAACATAACTCCGTCTACAGTTCTTGGATTCATAAATCTTCTGAATGAAATAGAACTCCCTAGAATATTGTATTTTAGAGCAAGAAAACTCATTTGAAAACTTTCCTTATCTATATAAAGTATAAATTCATTTTCAGGAACATCTTCTATTTTAGGAAATGATATATGTATTGAGTAATAATCTTTAGAACGTATAGTAACATCTTCCAATCGTTCAGTTATGGTTCCATTAAAATCTAGATTAAATGGAATAGAGAGAAGATATAAAAAGTTATCTAACCTAGTATTTACAACAAAATTATTATAAGCATTACTATTTCTTAAAGAATCATTTATAAAATATTGCACATAACCTCTATCGTAATTTACTACGTGAAGGTCTTTGTTGAAAAACTTTCTCATAGAGTACTTTACCTTGTATTGGTAATTTACCATTTCATAATCAATATCATTAGTTGTAAGCTTGATATTTGAAGAATTAAAAATGGATCCTCCGTGATTTTCAATACATTTTTCTAAAATAGTTTTCCCGTCAAGAAGCTCTCCGTCTTGATTTTTTTGATATTCTTTACACGAAGCAAAGTTTATACTTATTAATATACTTAGTGTTAAGATAAATTTGTTTTTTACCGTCATATATAAATCTAAAAAAAAGGTTACCTAATTAAAGGTAACCTTTCCTAAATAAATAAACTTATTTATTTTATTGTTTAGTTAATCTAATTTCTCCATCAGATCCAACTGCACAAGTAGCATCGCCACTTTCATTATATCCAATAACTATTGTGAATTCTGAATCGTCAGCTATGTCAAACGATCCAATAGTATCTCCAATTGGAGGTCCCAATGTTAAAGATCCACCACAGGCAAGATTTGTACCTTGTCCTTCGTTTGGAATTACTTGATCAACCACAAATTGAAATGCAAAATCATTAGCAGGTTGTCCGATATCTAAATCTTCTAATACAACAGCTGTGAATTGTCTTTCAACAGATACAGAACCTGGTTGAGAAAGAGTTACAATACTACCTTCAGCATATAAGTTACCGAAATCTACGGCAGTTACATTTTCTAACATATAATCTCCTACAAAAGCATCTGAGGCTATAGGAGAAATGATACTTGTTATGTATTGAAAAGGAGAGTTGAAAAAACCTGCGGTAATGATACCGCCAGCATTATTTGTAGAAAAGATACGGCCATCAGTTAAATTTAATTCTAACCTTGTAGTGTATGTATCTCTACCAAAAATAGCTTCTAAGCTAGAATTTGTAGCATCAAGAAAATCTTGTGTTGTAATAGTAAGATCAAATCGAGGAAGTCCAAAAGGACCATCTGTAAATTCAGATGCTTGTATAGTTCTTAATAAAACTTCCTGACCTTCTATTGTTTCGGATGAATCCCCATCTGCTTCTGAATTATCTGCATAAATGATATATACATTTACAAAATCTAGTAAATCTCCTCCCTGCTCATCTTGTTCTTCGATTGTTAGAGATAGGCCACCTTCTACATTTTCGTTATTAACTTCATTCTGCGTTATCTCGATTGTACGGAGTACAGCTCCAGTTTCAACAGTATCTTGAACAGTTACTGTTACGTTTTCTTCATCATCATCTCAAGAACCTAGACCTAATGCTAAGATTCCCATGAAGACATATTTATATAAATTTTTCATGTTTAATTTTTTACTTTAAATTAAAATTTAGTTTGCAGCAGGGAATCCACCAGTAACTGCAGATGGAGGGTTAGTATCCCAGAATACTTGAACACTCTGATTTGCCTTTTGACTAATATTTGGATTAGCAACAACTTCGTTTGCTGGGTAAGGTATTGAACGAACAAAAGGACCTGGATTTGGCTCTAAGTTCGGAGGTATAGTAGTAGGGAAACCTGTTCTTCTGTAGAAGTTGTACGTTTCAGCTCCTGCACCGTATTGAGTAACCCATAATTGTTCAGCAAGAATATTCCACTGATCATTAGTAGAACCAGCATCAAAAGCTGCTATGATTGCATCAGTAAAAGCTGTGTTATCTGCAGCTACTGGTAAAACACTTCCTGCGAATTCAGGAGTAGTAATATCACCTGTTGTTGCATCAAATACCGTTCCGTCAAGTAAATCTCCAGTAGCAAAACCAGTATCAACAGATGCAAAACTTTGAACCTTTGTGATTGATTTTTCTAAACCACTTTGAATAAGCATAGAAGCTCCAGAAGCATTTCCATTAGCTAAAGCTACTTCAGCTCTCATAAAATCTACAAATGAAGATAGTATAAAAGGTTGAACCCCAGCTCCTCCTCCTCCAAGGCCAAGATTTACTGCGTTGTCTCCGTCAGTTAAAACAAATTCAAATACACCATCATCTTCATTAAATTCGATAGTACCATTTCTGAAAATATCTGCATCTAAACGACCAGCTGCAGGATATACACCTACGGCAGTTGATTGTAATCCATCTGGTGGTCCACCTTCAGTATTACCATGAACACGACCCCAATAACCATTTTCTAAGAAACAGAATATATCACCAAAACCAGCATTTACATAATGCACAGGCGGCTCAAGAATAGAACAAGTTAATTGAGTAACTGCTTCTCCCGTTGGATTACAATTACAAGAAGCACCTGGCGTACATCCGCTTTGTCTAAAG